>JAICXC010000197.1 GCA_025980665.1 Bryobacteraceae bacterium | reverse complement strand
GGGTGCTGTCGCGAAGCTGGTTGGAATTGAAAGTGGCGTAGTCTCCGAGGTGATCCACCTCGAATCATCCGGCGTTAGCGCGCCGGACCGGAGACCACGCCATGACCAGCATTATCACGAAGCCCGATTCCCCGCAGCCTGAAGCCGAGACGGCTCCCCAGCTTTTCGACGATTGGTTCGATCCGATCGAGGCCGCGGTGCGCGATCGGGCTCGGCAGTTCATCGAAGAATTGATCCGCGGCGAGCTCGACGCGGTCCTGGCCCGCCCGCGCTATGGGCGAAGCAAGGCAGCCGGCGAAGAAGAAAGAGCTGGCGTGGCCGGACATCGCCACGGCAGCCGGAGGCGGTCGCTGACCGGCACGTTTGGGCCGATCGAGGTCGCGGTGCCCCGTGCGCGGCTGAACACTGCGGAGGGCAAGACGAGCGAATGGAAGAGCCAGGCGCTACGGGCCTATCAGCGGCGCACGCTGGCGGCTGACGCGCTGATCGCGAGCACCTATCTCGCCGGCACCAACACGCGGCGTGTGCGCCGGGCACTGGCGGCGCTGTTCGGCGGGGCGGTCGGCAAGGACACGGTGAGCCGGACGTGGCGCAAAGTGAAGAGCGACTGGGACGCCTGGAATGCCCGCTCGCTGGCTGACGAGCCGATTGTTCGCCTCGTCCTCGACGGCACCGTGGTGCGGGTGCGGCTCGACCGCAAGGCCACTTCCATCTCGCTGCTGGTCATCATCGGCGTACGTGCGGACGGCCAGAAGGTGCTGCTCGCCATCAGAAGCATGGGCGGCGAGAGTGCCGAGGCCTGGCGCACGGTCCTCGACGATCTCATCCGGCGCGGCCTGCGACGGCCTGAGTTCCTCATCGTCGACGGTGCGGGAGGCCTCGACAAGGCGATTGCCGCCGTGTGGGATGGCGTGCCGGTGCAGAGATGTACGGTCCACAAGCACAGGAATCTACTGGCGCACGCGCCGGAACGCCTGCATGAGGAGATCACCGCCGACTACAACGACATGATCTATGCGACGACCCCCGACGAGATCGCAACTCGCCGCAAGGCCTTCATCCGCAAGTGGCGGCTCAAGCATCGCGTCGTCGCCGACAGCCTGGAGGAAGCGGGCGAACGGCTCTTCACCTTCACCCGGCTGCCGCCGAGCCAATGGAAGAGCGCGCGCACCACCAATGCAATCGAACGTCTGCACGAGGAATTCAAGCGAAGGATCAAGACGCAAACCGTGCTGCCGTCGGCGGACACCGCCGCCATGCTGTTCTGGGCATTGCTGGCTTCGGGACAGATCAATATGCGCAAGGTCGATGGCTGGCAGACGCTCGCCACCGCACCCATCGCTCAGCCAATTGACCTCGCCGCTTGATCAGATAGATTCAATGTGTCGGAGATTGCGCCGCGTAAATTCCAACCACATTCCGGACGGCACCGTAAGTACGTTTGGCTAGTCACTGGACTGTGTCAGTGTCATTCTGACCCGCGGGACCGGCCGTCGGCGCTGCTTCGTTGTCGACGCCTCGGGATGCCAAATCTTTGACAAGGGCGACTTAAGCAAGTCCTCAGACACGCGATCTGCCGATATGATCTGTGAAGAACCGGCCTCACCGTGCGCTGAGGCCGTTTGCTTGGGAGAGCTTCTCCTGAGCTCCCTTCCTACAGGAGGAGGCATTCTACTCGTCCTACCGCGCTTGCCACATTGCGTTCGTAGAGCTGCACCGTGACGGCTTCCGCGGATCAAGCAACGAACGCGTCAGGCGCAGAAAGGCGGGCGCAGGAGGCAACGTTGAGGCACACTCCACGTTGATCGAAGCTGTGGGAGAGGTTTGCAGGCGACCGGGGCAGCGAGGTTCGCTATTGCACAGCTGCGTCAGGCTGACTGGTTTTCGGATGAGGCTTGCTGCTCCGGAGCTGAAACCGTCCGGATTGTTGCTCGTTATCGACAGCATTTCACCTGCAGGACCATCTTAGCTGGCCATATCGCCGACCGAGAATACAGCCGGGTGGAAGCATGTCTCGATGAACGACAAGGGGTGTTAAGATGATTGCTGCGACCTTCGACAATCGCACTCAGGCGAACATGGAAGTGGCGCTGGACTGAGTGTGCGGCAAGTCACCGCTCGGTGAACAGCACGAGATCAGGAAGGCGCGTAGCAGAGGCCATCCTGAGGGCGGCTCGTGAGGGCAAGTTTACCCTCGGCGCTCTCACCCAAGCTGGCGAATATGCGCTGGCCCCTCCGCGAGTGCCCGCGATATCGTCCTAGTCAGAGCGCAGCGGAAGGTCGCTGCCCTTGGTCAGCATCGTGATTCAAAAGCGCTCTTCCGAAAGGCGCTTTTCAAGATATTGCGTTTCAAGCTCGGTCAGTTTGGTTTCGAGCAGGCGCACGTAGCGCTCAATATTCTGTTGGTGGGCGAGCAAACGGGCGCGCTCTCGGTCCATGATGCTACTCATGACATGGCTCTAAGCTAAAATTTCTGTTGAAATGTCTTCCGTAGAACATAGCTTTCTTTGATTTTGTTGACAAGTACAATTCGCTTGCGAAGCGAGTCATCATGCTCGGCAGCGAACGTGAGTGGAGAACAGCAGGTTGGGGCTGGATCGAATTCACGAGTTCATTTGCCATCTTCTCCGATCGGTTGCAGACGATCTTAGGCCACGTTGAGATCTCTCGCTTCAGTTTTGAACGATGTCGGACCAGGAAGTCGGGGATGACGGTGTCGGCGCGCGTCCTCGTCAGTTTCAGGTGGTGCCGTAAAGGCCGGCGCAAATCATTCCGGACAATTTGGGTCCCATGGTCTGCCTCGGGCAATGCAATAAACTCCCTGCACTGCCGTGCTAGACTTCCTTCCGCTCTGAAGAGAGTGTGGCCACAGAAGCACGATCATCACCTTCGTGCACGTGAACCAAGGAATTTTCCGACGATAACGCGAGTTGCTGCGAACTCACGACGGTAGGCGCCCCCGCACATTGGCAAGCCAACGGGCCGAAGTCATTGAGCTCCTCGATGGCCATGAGGCTGAGAGCGCAATCGTGGGCTTGGAGGTCTCGGCTGAACCGACTAAGGTCATTTCAAACCCATGGACATCTTCGCTGGCCATCCTTAGGCGGTGACGGTCGAGAACATCTTCGTGCTCCCAGCGGCTGATGCTGCGACTGGAGGCTTTTGGGGAGAGGCAAGATGCCCTTGATGGACAGCCATCGCAGCTCGTTTTGGAGGCCAGATAGCGGATTTCGATCCGGCCGCTCGTGTTGGCCCAGGGCTTCTTGGTCCGATGCAGCAGTTGGCCAGCGGGGCAATGATAGACATCGGCCGTGGCATCATAGCTAAAGTCCTTACGAACGAAGCGGCCTTGCTTCTCGAGCTTGCCGTTGCCTTCGTTCAGCGGCACATAGGCGGTGATAGCGTCGTCCTCGCAAGCCTTGAGGTCCGCGCTGCTGTGCCGGCATCGGCCAGTATCTGCAGGCTCCTGGCTTCGAGGATCTCTTTGGCGGACTTTGCCATCGTGTGGAGGTGGCCTGCATCGCTGGTGTTCACGACCTCACTTGCGACGATCAGTTTACTCTTGTCATCGACGACGCTTTGAACATTGTAGCCCGCGATCGTTTGGTCACCCTTGCTCAGAAGCCGTGCGTCGGAATCGGTCTTCGATACCTGGCCCTTATCACCGTCCTCCAGCTCTTTAAGATCAGCCTCGGCGCGTTCACGCCTGGCCATCAACTCCTTCATTTTATCGCCGACATCGCCGCTGCCTGGATGGCTGCTGTCCGAACCATTGGTGTGCTGCCTGGCCTCCGCCGCATCGTTGGTGTCGAGAGACTTCCCGTAAGCCTCGATCTCCTGGTCCAGCCTGGCGATCTGTTTGGCGAGTTTCCCGCGTGTAAAGATGCTGTCCTTGCTCGCATTGCCGTGGAACAGGGCGCCATCGACCGCAACGAGGGTGCCTCCAACCAGGCCGAGTTGGCGAAGCAGCAACACGAACTGGCGGTTCACCGCCTTCAGCGCTGCCCAGTTCTCCTTGCGGAAGTTGGCGATCGTCCGATAACCCGGCTGCAAGCTCTTCAAAAGCCAGATCAGTTCGAGGTTGCGACAGGCTTCACGCTCCAGACGCCGCGACGACCGCACCTGATTGATATAACCATACAGGTACAGCTTCAGCAGGTCGGCCGGTGCGTAAGGCGGCTGTCCCACCTCATCTGCGGCTCGATCGGCATGCCGGAAGCCGAGCTTTGCAAAATCAAGTGCGCAAACGAAGCTGTCGATCGCCCGCACCGGATTGTCCGGACCGACATAGTCCTCGATCCGGGGCGGCAGCAGACTGGGCTGTTCGCGGCT
>JAICXC010000139.1 GCA_025980665.1 Bryobacteraceae bacterium | reverse complement strand
TCTGGTGCGGATAAGAGGACTTGAACCTCCACTCCCTTGCGAGAACTAGAACCTGAATCTAGCGCGTCTGCCAATTCCGCCATATCCGCATATTTAGGTAGGCAACTCCATTCTCCGGGACCGGAGGCCAATGTGTCAAACTTTGCGCGTTCAAAAACTGGATCATTCGTCGGCCATTCCCCATCCAAGAATCTTCCGAGCCGCGACCGTGATGGAGCAGGCTTACAGACGTTCTTTAGTCATGTGCATCGAGTCCTTTTCGTTCTCGTTGCAGATGAATTCCATCAACTGAAATCCGGGACGCCAGGACACCGTATTGCTCGCCGTCCACGGCTTTGAATACGCTCCCGGATCGTCGATGGTGACTTCATATTTAAGCGTCAGCGAATCGGTGCGCGTGTAGCGCTCGGTCAGATGCGCTTGGGGGGTCTGCGGATGGCCTGCCTGATCGAGCCATGCTTTGCCATTGAACCCCGTCACATCCACGACGAGAGTGTCTTTCTCGTAGCGGCCGATGGCATCACCCATCCATGTGGGTTTCGCATCGTTCGGATGCTTCAGATCCGCGCGTAGGGGAACGGTCCGCCAGAGATAGTTATCGCCTTCGAACAGGAACATGACTTGCTTCGGAGTCTGGACCATCCGGAACGCGTAAGGATCAAACATGTAGCGCGGAACGCCGACCGGCAGGCACTGCGCTTCGGGATCGTCCTTCGAATTGCTGCTTACACGCTGGTTGAAGAGTTCGAGGGCGGACGGAACGAAGGGAACATCCACTTTCACGTCGGCGCTCTTCACGCCCTTCCAGCGCATCTCCGCGATGTTCCCGGAGAACCCTGGATACCACGCACCGTCGCCGCCGAAGTCGGGAAGCCCATCTGCGAGATGCGGGGCCGGACCAGCTTTGGGGCGTGGACCTTGCTTCGTGGCTCCGGTGCCCTGCGTCGCGCCGATGTCGAAGGCGCCGGGATCGGGGGCAGTCTGCTGCGCGAGCAGCGTGCCCAGCACGATCGGAACGCTAATCGCGAGTAACCGCATAGCAGAAGCTATGATATCCCGGAATCGCCTGCTCATCCTGCTGGACGTTGAGGATACGGACGCCGCCGCGCTCGAGCAACGCGATGACATCTTCGCGATCCATACCGTTCATGTACATCGGACGGGGCCTGGATAAGAACGCCTTCCATCGCGCGAGTCTAGCCCCAAGACCAATCGGCTTGCTCGGATACTGGAATAGCAACAGCCCGCCGGGCGCAAGCACGCGCAAAAACTCCTCGACATACCGCGCCGCGTAACGCGGCTGCACGTGCTGCAACGTGATCGAGGAATAGATCATGTCGATCGAGCCGGTCTCGAATGCGCCCAGGTTGGTGACGACATTGCACCGGTACTCGACGCGCGCGCCCTTGCGATTATACTGGCGTGCGAGTTCGATCATCTTCTGTGAAATGTCGACGCCGTGGACCTGGTCGAAGTGATCCGCGAGCGCCTGGCTCAGCCGCCCGATGCCGGATCCGAAGTCGAGTGCGGAGCGGCGGGCAACGGGTTTCCCCCACTCCGCAGCCAGCTCCATGACCGCGCCTATCTCGCGAATCCCAGTGGCGAAGAACTCGTCTGCATCCCAGCGGCGTCCGGCCTTAGCCGGATCAGTGAGAATCGCCCACATGGGATCGGCATGCGCCTGACGGTCCCAGTACTGTTGCACCTGACGGAGCTTCATCGAGAGTCTACTGCCGACGCTTGTACATCTGCTCGCCGGCAGTCACGGCAAGCTGCAGACGGTTCTGAGGAGTCGGCAGCGGGCAGGTCGCGTAGTCGGTGAACACGCAGGGAGGATTCTCGGCCTTGTTGAAGTCCATCTCGACGAATCCGTCCTTGGGGAAAGGGGTGTACAAGAACCGCGACGCGCCGTAGGTGATCTTGCCGCTGGTCAGATCCCGAAAGACAAACCACAAGTCATCGTCCTCTTTTACTGCTTCGAGTTTGTACTGTTGGCCGCCGCGCGTGAAGGTCACATATCCAGGCGAGTCGTCCTTCTCCTTGACGCCCACCTCGGTATCAAACGTCACCTGGTGCGGCGAGGAGATGAACTTCGCCTTGATGTTCCACGTCGGATCCACCGGGTACCATCGCAGTCCGGTGAATCTCTTGCGCGCGTCGCTGTCGTTATCTTTGACGCGTACCGCGAACCGATTCTCGCGCTCGATGACGAAGAATTTCACGCGGCCGAGACTGAGCCGATCGTAGTCCGGCGTCACATCGGTCTTGAGATCCATTTCCTTGAGCGGAACTCCGGGAGCTGGTTTGAAATGGACTTTTCCCTTTGCGAGAATGATCCTGCCCACGAGCGGCGGGGCTGACGCGGGCACAGGCGCATCGGTGTATGGATCCGAGCCCACCGTATTCGAGCCTTCGTGCAGCCAGTGCAGCCCGACCACGGTCAGCCATCCATCGTCCGCCTTAAGTTTGGCCTCCCGCTCGGCGCGCCATTGGGCGATTCCCTGCTGATAGGCGGAATCAGCCGCGAATAGACTAACTGCGGCAAATGCCAGGGTAGCTTTGCGCATGGCTCCTATGCGCTATGTTAACAGGCATGTACGCCCTCCCACGCCGTGGATTTCTGTTTGCGGGTGCCGCCGCCCTTGTCACGCGGTTAGCTGGACAACAGGCATCCCCCGAGTCGTTGATCGACGATGTCGTGACGGCGAACCATATCCTGGCTGCACAGGAGATCGTCGATGCCTTTGGCCACGTCAGTATCCGCATAGCGCCCGAAGCAGGCCGCTACCTGATCTCGCGATCGGTCGCACCAGCGCAAGTGACCGCTGCCGACATCATGGAATTGGATCTCGATAGTAAGCCAGTGGGGGCCGACAAGCGCACATCGTATCGCGAGCGCTTCATCCACGGCGAGATCTATCGCGTGCGCCCCGATGTGATGTCCATCGTGCATTGCCACGCGCCCGCGCTGATCCCGTTCGGCATCACCAAGGTTCCACTGCGCCCGGTGTATCACAACAGTTCTTTTGTCGGCGAAGGGGTCCCGGTATTCGAGATTCGCGAAGCCGGCGCCGATACCAATATGCTGGTCGAGACACCCGCGCTGGGCAGGGCTTTAGCGAAGGCTCTTGGGAACAAACCCGCCATATTGATGCGTGGCCACGGGGCCGCGATTGTCGGCAAGAGCGTCATCGAAGCTGTGGCTCGAAGCGTGTATCTCGAAGTGAATGCCCGAGTCCAGGCGCAGGCGATGGCGATGGGCCAACGCGTCACCTATCTCGACGAGGGTGAGGTCAAGAAGCGCTCCGAAGATCCGGATCCGTATGGCCGCGCCTGGGACCTTTGGAAGCGCCAGGCTCTTCAAGGCGATCGGCAAGGCGGTCGATAGCCTCATCTTGCTAACCTGAATACTTTCCCATGGAAATCACCAGAATCATTGGTCGTGAAATTCTCGATTCGCGCGGCAACCCGACTGTGGAGGCCGATGTTTGGCTCGCCGACGGCAGCATGGGGCGAGCGGCGGTTCCCTCCGGCGCATCCACGGGTGAACACGAAGCCGTCGAGCTGCGGGATGGCGACAAATCTCGATACCTCGGCAAGGGCACCCACAACGCTGTCAAGAATATTGCTCAGCACATCGCACCCGCTCTCCTCGGCGCCGACGCGGAACGACAAGCGCAGATCGATCGCCTGATGCTGTCGCTTGACGGCACACCCAACAAAGCTCGCCTAGGTGCGAACGCGATCCTGGCGGTCTCGATGGCAGTGGCCCGCGCTTCGGCTATCTCCCAACAGACACCGCTCTACCGCTATCTGGGTGGAGTGAACGCTTGCCTGCTGCCAGTGCCGATGATGAATATTCTGAACGGCGGAGCGCACGCCGACAACAGTGTGGATCCGCAGGAATTCATGATCGCCCCGTACGGCGCGGATCGGTTCTCGGAAGCCCTGCGCTGGGGCGCCGAGGTATTTCACACGCTGAAGGGCGTGCTGAAGAAGCGCGGCTATTCGACCTCAGTCGGCGACGAGGGGGGCTTCGCGCCCAATCTCAAGTCGAACGAAGAAGCGCTGGAAGTGGTACTCGAGGCGATCCAACTGGCCGGCTATACGCCCGGCGATCAGATCGGCATCGCGCTCGACCCGGCGGCCAGCGAGTTCTACGACAAAGACAAGAAGAAATACGTATTCAAGAAATCCGATAAGAGCGAGCGTACCTCGCAGCAGATGGCCGAGTTCTGGGCCGACTGGGTTCGACAATATCCCATCATTTCCATTGAAGACGGCATGGCCGAAGACGATTGGGAAGGTTGGAAGATGATCACTGACATGCTAGGGAAGAAGATCCAGCTTGTCGGCGACGACCTGTTCGTCACCAACTCTGCGCGGCTGCAAATGGGCATCGACCGCGGCGTCGCCAATTCGATCCTGGTCAAGGTCAATCAGATCGGCACGCTGACGGAGACTCTGGAAGCGATGAAGATGGCCACCGACGCAGGCTATACTTCCGTCATCTCTCACCGCTCTGGTGAAACCGAGGACGCATTTATTGCGGATCTGGCCGTGGCCACGAATGCGGGCCAAATCAAGACGGGCTCGGCCAGCCGCACCGATCGCATCGCCAAGTACAACCAGCTTCTTAGAATTGAAGAGGATCTCGGGTCGTCGGCACGCTACGCTGGCCGCAAGGCGTTTCGTCAATGATGTCGGGCAAGCCCCTGGTCCTGACCATTCTGGATGGCTGGGGCTACTCGCCCGCAATCGAAGGCAACGCCATCGCGGCCGCACGCAAGCCCAACTACGACACACTGCTGCGTGACTATCCCAATACTCTGGTCCACACTTCGGGACCATTTGTTGGGCTGCCTAACGGGCAGATGGGAAATAGCGAGGTAGGGCACCTGAACATCGGCGCGGGACGCATCATCTATATGGACGTCACGCGTCTGGACAAGATGATTTCCTCCGGCGACTTCTTTCGCGACCCGACACTGTTTGCAGCCATGCATCGCGCGCGCGGGCGGAGGCTTCATCTAATGGGCCTGCTCAGCGATGGCGGGGTGCATTCCATGAACACGCACCTGTACGCGCTGCTTGAGATGGCCAAGCGCGAAAGCATCGCCGACGTGGCGATTCACTGCTTCATGGATGGCCGCGACACTGGGCCGGAGAGCGGCGCCGGATTTCTTGAAGCATTACAGCGCGAGATTCGCCGGATTGGCGTGGGCCGCATCGCCACCGTCGTCGGCCGATATTATGCGATGGATCGCGACAAGCGTTGGGAGCGGATCGAGCGTGCCAAAAGCGCCATGCTGAGCGGTTTGGGCGAAAAAGCCACCGACCCCGTTGCCGCGGCGAAGCGATCTTACGAGCACGGCGTCACCGACGAGTTCATCGAGCCGGTCACCATAGTGGACGCGCGCAATGAGCCCGTCGGGCTGATTCGCGAAGGCGACGCTTGCGTGTTCTTCAACTATCGCGCCGATCGCGGTCGTGAGATGACCCAGGCGCTGATCGAATCAAACCTGAAGTTGCATTTCACGACCATGACCCAGTACGACAAGGCTCTTCCGGTTCCATTCGTGCTGGCACGCGAGCATCCCAACAACATCCTGGCGAACGTCATGGCGGCGGAGCATTGGAAGAATCTGCGCGTCGCCGAAACCGAAAAGTACGCTCACGTCACGTATTTCTTTAACGGCGGCAATGAGAAGCCGTATCCGGGCGAAGAACGCGAACTGGTTCCTTCTCCCAAGGTCGCGACGTACGATCTTAAGCCTGAGATGAGCGCTGAAGGGATCACGGAAGTTGTGATCAAGGCGATCGAGAGCCAGAGCTTCGACGTCATCGTGATGAACTTTGCGAACGCGGATATGGTGGGACACTCCGGGAAGATGGAACCGACGGTCCGTGCGGTCGAGGTTGTCGACGGCTGTTTGGGCCGGATCTACTCCGCACTAAAACGCGTGGGAGGCCGCTGGATCATCACGGCTGATCACGGCAATGCCGAGACCATGATCGATCCGGTTACCAAGGGTCCGCATACGTATCACACGACGAATCCGGTTCCGTTTATTGTGGTGGATGACGAAAAGCGTCCGCTCCGCTCCGGGGGTGCGTTACAGGATATCGCACCGACGGTTCTTGGAATGCTACACGTCGCGCAACCCAAGGAAATGACGGGTAACGATCTGCGGCTGAAGTAGCTATCCGAAGATATCCGTGGGTGTCAGATCGAAACTTAGCTCGGGTATCTGCAGAGCCGACACCTCGACCAGTCCCGCATTCCAGGTATACATGCGCTTTGAATGGGGATCCACCAACCAAACGTGTGTAACGCCCCATGCGCGGTACTCCGCGAGTTTGTTTCGTACATTAGTCATTCGGTCGTCAGGAGAAAGGATCTCAATCGCAACGAATGGCGGTGTGGTGGGTACGCGTTCCTGGGGCTCGTTTGGATAGTAGACCGAGACGTCCGGTATCCGAATAAGCCCCGGACGAACTCGAACTCTCAGTTCCGGACACACGAACACGGGGAACGCTTTTCGTAACGCGCCTAACAGCAGAATCAGAAGGCCTTGAGTTTTCGAATGTAGGTAATCAGGCAACGAGCGCTCCACGAGCTCACCATCCCGATATTCCTTATCAAGGTCCGGGAAGGAGGTTCGCAGGTATTCCTCGACGGGAAGCGCTGCCTTGGATTCCATGCTCAAAGGATAGCCTACTGCCGCTCGAGCTTCTGGATCACTTCGAGCACCACCGTACCCACGATCTCCAGGCTCTGCGCGCTCAGTTTGTCCATGGTGTCTTCGTCGGTGTGCCAGGGCTCGTAGTCGAAATCGATGAGGTCAATTGCCGGGATGCCAGCTTTGATGAAGGGGATGTGATCGTCTTCAGTAGCGCGGGTGTTTCGCGTGAAATATGCCGCATAGCCGAGCTCCGATGCGGTGGACCATACCAGCCGGTTCAAGGCGGCGTTTCCGTTGGTCTCCTGATCGATATCCAAATGCTTGTCACCGATCATGTCGACGTTAATCAGCCCTTTGATCTTCAAAGCAGTACCGTCCTTGGACCAGCGTTGGGCCAGGTGCCGGCTGCCGTAAAGATTATCTTCGCCCGCCCACTCGGTTCGTACGGCTTCTTCGCCGTCGAGCCACACCAGGTAGACGTCGTCGGTCCTTGGCTGGCCTGCCAGCGCGCGGGCGAGCTCCAACAGAAGTCCCGTCGATGATCCGCCATCGCTCGCGCCCACGAACTTCCGGCCCGGAAACAGCTTGGTGTCGAAGTGCCCGGTAACGACTACAGCCTTTCCTGTTTTGCCGGGGAACTTTGCAAGGATGTTCTTCATCGCGATGGGACCCTTGGGGGTCTGCGCCGTGAAGGCGTCTTCGGTGACCTGGCACTTGCACGCCTTGAGCTGCGCGAGAATGTAGGCCTGCAACTGGCGATTCGCCTCCGAGCCCGACGGCCGAGGCCCGAACGCGACCGCATGTCGAGTAAACTCCAATGCGGAGGCGCCGGAGATACCCGCTCCGAAACCGCTCGTTGAAAGAGCCCCGGCGGATAGAAGTGCGATCAAGAAGGCTTGCGCGCGGAACATATATATCCCAGTGTAAAAGACCTGTTCTTATCGAGTGGGTCGAGCAGCGGCAGGACCATGGCAGGCGGTGCGAAAAACACGGCCGCCACCAGCACTAGCGGCCCGGGAAAGAATTGCAAGGCGTTCAGCAGGCGGCGAGAGATCAGCCGGAAGATGCCGCCCACCGGCTGGATCGATATGTCTGTAAATCCTGCTTGCCGCAGCAGGCGATCGAGCGCGAAGCGAGTGAACCGGCCGTAATCGTGAGGCTGCTGGTGCTCCTCCCATTGCAGCGGCGCGACCAGCAGGAATCGGCCCCCGGGCGCGAGTACGCGGCCGAGCTCGCAGATCACGCGATCGGGATGGAGCACGTGTTCCAGCGTGACGATGTTGATGACGGCTTTAAACGTTTTGTCGGGGAAGGGAAGCGTTTCCAGATCGCCCAGAACGTCGAGTTTCGAATAATCCCAAGCTTTATCGCCGACGGCCAGATCCAGCCCGCAGTAGCGCTGCTCTGAGAAATAGTGTTTGTGGGCCGTCTCACCCGCGCCCGCGTCCAGCACGCGAATCCCACGCGGCGATGTTTTGGCGAAATTCGATACCGCGTCCTCAATGGACGCCTCGAAATGCATCACATATCGAGCCAGTGCACCGGGCAGCAGGGATCGAAGCTTGTCGTACATCACGGTAGCGCGATCACGATTTCTTGCGAGCTTCAACCATGATGGTCGATCCGGCGCGGCATACGGCTTCGAGCAGCGTGAACGGCGCCGATGCGGCCACCAACGCCGTATATAGCAAGTCCTTCCACAGCCGCTGGCGGGACGTTTCGGCGACCTTCCGGACCCGCCGGGCCATGGGATCGAGCTTGGGCGCGAGGCTGGTGGCTAATCCGGCGGGATTGTCGCGCAGCGAAAAATGCTTGTGCCGCAGGACCTGGAACCCGCAGCTTTCGAGCAACCAATCCAGATCGGAGGCGCGAAAATCGGTAAGGTGGCGCGGAACATCGATGCCCGCCCAGCGCTCGCCCAGCAACAGGAACTGCCAGCAGGCAGCGTTGGGGACTTGCACGATCAATCGGCCTTCGGGCGCGAGCAACTCATGCGCGGCGCGCAGATAACTTCCCGGATCGTAGAGGTGTTCCAGGACGTGAAACATGGTGACCGCGGCGCAACTGCCAGGTGCGAAGGGCGCCTGAGCAAGGTTTCCGCACACTGCGGGAACGCCGGCGCGCCACCAGGCTGCGTGGGCCGCATCCATTGAAAAATCGAGGCCGGTTACCGGGCCGGTACGCTGTACAGCGCCGCGTTCCGCGAGCATTTGCAGGAACAATCCACCGCCGCAGCCTGCATCGGCGATGATCCCCTTGGCTTCGGATTCGCGCAAGGCTCTTTCGACGAACTGCAGGTGGTCGCGCAACACAAACCGGCGATACCGCTGCTCCATTCGGTCGACGGCGGCCGGCTCGGGAACGTACCAATAGTCAGTCGGATAATACCGCTGGAGCTCGTCAGGCGCGGGCTTGGGGTGCAAACGAATCAAGCGGCAGGACGCGCACTCGACGACCTGGAAAACGCGGTCGGTGGTGCCATAGAGCCGGTCGGTGGCGGTAAACAGTTCGCGAATTTCCGTTTGTCCACAAGCGACGCACAGTTCTTCGGAGGGAGGGTTCAGTTGGCCGATTCGGAAAGCTCCCGCAGACCGATCCGGTTCGCCAGAAGCAGCTTGCGGATTTGCCGTCCGGTCAATCGCCGCTTCTCGCGCAAGGACCGGCGCTTGCGCAGCGTGGCTGGAATCCGGGGGAGTGCTTCCGCCATTCCGCGCAACAGAGCCAGTCCCGCCGTGAGCTTCCCGCCCATTCCCGGATAGTGACGCATCTCCCCTCGATTGCGGACCGCTGCCCACATTCCCGCCCCGATCCTCGCTAATAGGAAGGCTCCGTTCGCCCACAGCAAACTCCAAGGAAACAGTTTCACCGCCAGCAGAATGCGATTGCGTTCAATCAGCGTCAGCCGGCGGGCGGATCCGAGCCCCAGAGTGGCGCCCCGGTGATGCCGCACCACGGCGTCGGGGGTATACAAACATCGCCAGCCCGCCCAGCGGGCCCGCAGGCCCAGTTCGGCGTCATCGGCATATGCGAAAAAATCCTCGTCAAAACCGCCAACGTCTTCTAGCATCGCACGCCGGTACATGGCGGCGCAGCCATCCGGCCACAGGACCTCTTCGGTGCGATCGAACTGGCCATGGTCGATTTGGCCGGATCCTCGGCCCCGATTTTGTCCGTCGGGAAATATGAGGTGCCCGCACTTATCGATCCGCGTAGGATCTTCCCAAACGAGGACTTTCGATGCGGCCATGCCGATGTCATCGCGCTCGCGGATCGCGCCTTCCAGAGCCGCCAGCCAGCCGGGCTCGGCTTCCGCATCGTTGTTGAGCAGAGCTACGAGGTCGGCGTCTGTGGAAAACATTGCCTGGTTATTGGCCGCACAGAAGCCTCTATTTATTGGGTTTTCGATGAGATTTAAGGGCACCGGATAGTTCTTCGCCGTTTCTTCGATCAGCGCGGAGGAGCCATCCGTTGAGCCGTTATCCACCACAACCACTTCGAAAGAGCCGTGAGTCTGGCGAGCCAGTGAAGCCAGGCACGCTCGAAGCAATTCCTTCCGATTCCAATTCACGACAACGACGACCACGCCAATTTTTTTTGAGAACAAATTCACGGAATGCTGTATTATAGTACCTCCAGGCTAAAGTCCTAGCTTCTACAGCCGAAAGTAAATAGTACATGAACTCCGTAGGAAGAATTCTCCGGAGCGCACGCGAGCGCCAAGGCCGCGAGGTCGCAGACATCGCCGAAGAACTTTGTCTCACGCAGCAATATTTGCGAGCGATCGAAGAAGACGACGTCAAAAACCTTCCCGGCATTTTCTTCTACAAAAATTTCGTGCGCCAGTATGCTGCCATCGTTGGCGTGAAGGATTCCGAAATCCGGCCCAGCGTTGAAGCATTGACGGCGGCTGCCGAGGAGCCTGTACTTCCGGGAGCCATGGCGCAACCTCCGGTTCGTCCGATGGATCCCATTGTGGCCGATTCCAACCGCCGTTACTTTGCCAGCGCCCGGCTCGGCTTGTCCGTGGCCGGATTCTTGGGAGCATTGATGGCTTGCTCCGGCTTCTACGCCTGGTGGATGCGGCCGAAAGAAGTTGCTCCGGCGAAACCGGTGCCGGCCGCGATTGTGCAGCAAAATGTGGAGCAAAGTGTGCAGCAAAATGTCCAGCAGGTGATTCCGCCCGCGTCTGTAATTGCTGCTCAGCCCAGTACCCAACCGGCGCCGGTTGCGTTGGCAGTTTCTTCGCAGAATCCTCCACCCACTTCGGCTCCCACGGTTCAGGTGAGCGCCGAGGCGCAAACTCAGGCTACTATCGACGGTATCAATCACGTCGTTTTGAACCTCGCAGCAACAGAAAAAACCTGGCTGTCCATCACCAGCGAAGGCAAGCGGCTTTTTGCTGGATTCCTCGAGCCTAGCCAGACGAAGACGCTTACAGGCGTCGATGCGGCTCGCATGACTGTCGGCAACGCCGGCGGCCTTGAAGTTCGCCTAAACGGCAAGCCCATCGGGCCCATTGGCAAAAGCGGCCAAGTCCGCGTGGTGGTCTTCACGCGGGACAACTTCGAAGTGCTGCCACTGGATCTACCCGTCGCGACGCCCGCCGAAACGCTGTAGTTTACTTCTTCTCTGTAATTGTCACAGGCTGCTCCACACGGAAGCTGATCTTTGTCTCGGCCGTTAGCAAAGCAGGCTTGCCGCGCGTCGCCGCCACTACGCCACCGCCCGCCGCACCGCCCGATGCTGCTCCGATCGCCGCGCCTTTACCGCCACCAGCGATTGCTCCTATCGCAGCTCCGATCGCGGCGCCGATGCCGACCTTTTGCGT
>JAICXC010000005.1 GCA_025980665.1 Bryobacteraceae bacterium | reverse complement strand
CCTCAAGGGCGCGCCTAGCGGGTTCACCGTTCCGGTGCGCGATATCCGCGCCAGCGTCGGTGCGGGGTTCTTGTATCCACTGCTCGGCACGATGGCGACGATGCCGGGGTTGTCGACGCGGCCGGGATACTACGACATCGATGTCGATACGGAAACCGGCCGGATTATCGGGCTGTCGTAAACGCTTGTCCGCGTAATAAGAGGGAACAGCCGAATCCTTTTCGTCTTGGCCTTACTGCAGTGCTTTGCCGCGGCCGTAAATATTTACCAGTTGCTTAATCGATTCGATGTCTGCTCGTTTCAGCATCCAGAGCGGGCGGTGATCAGATTTCATTGCGCATAGCTCAGAACACTCCGAGGGAATCTTCGAACCCACGAAGAGCCGAAATTCTATTCCCGGGATGTGGAAGCCATATTCGTGGAATCCTGCCTTCGACTCCAGAACGGGCACCCCTGCGGTATCGATCAATCTCGCGAGGTTCGATATCCGAATGGCAAGCGCCATCTTGTCTGGAAAAGGCGCCATCGCTAGCAGGAAATTCCGCAGCCGGTCCTCATAAGGTCCAAGATCTATTGATGTGGTTGCGGTGGGGGTGACACGCCACGTTTTCACCGCTGAACGCCAAAACACACTCGCCGCAAAGTAGCAAAGCTTATCCATGTCGATGTCTGGAACTTCGGCGCACGCCCACACGGCTCCGCCATCCTTTGCGTAAAGCGGCGTTACGCTGGCTAATCTTTCCCTTAGAGGAAAACCCGCAGCTCGCCAGCAGTTTGCAAGCACCCAATCTTCTCCTCCGACGCGGAACCGAGTCTCACATTCCTCGCAAAGAAGGGGCGCGTGCAGCTGCCACGAAGTCTGAACAACTGCATGCTGTGAAACTATCACTGGATTCGGATTCCCCGGATGACGCGCCCGAAGGCTCTTATAAGTTGCTTTTGGGAGCAAATGACTCTGGCAAAGCGGTCGGTCAAATCTACAAAGTGCGCATGGTCCGTGTGCGCGTGGAGATTTTGACATGGCTTCTCTATGACTATTCTGCCTCACACAGAGAGAGCAAGCCTAGATTCTCCGACATCGACGCCGATTTCCACAGAGAAGCCTGATCGGGCTGTCGTAAAATTATTTCCCGGCGAGTTTCTTCATATATTCCGGGTACATCGTCTCGGGACCACCGAGAGCCGCGTCCACCGGTATCTTCCACTTATCGGCGAATTCATGCAGGAAGGGATTCTCTCCCGGCATGAAGCTGGGCACCCGGCTATTGTCGTGGTTGGGCAGCTCCTCGACATACTCGCAGGGCCACAGCCAGTTTCCCCCGGTATTGTCATTGAGCAAGTAGTCCTCGCTCTTGACGAGAGGCTCGGTTAAATACACCGGATCCGTCACTACGCTCACGTGCGTCAGGTGGGTGTCATGCCGGATGAAATGATCCACCAGCGTGATCCGGTCGCTGGAGGGCAACCCGTTGCGGCGAGTCCAGCCCTGTTTGATGTGCGTGGTGTAGATGGTGAGAATGTTGCCTTCCCACTTGCCCGTCGAAAATCCCTGCCAGGTGTGGACTGCGTACTCAGGAGGATGCGGACGCCCGTCCATCCAGATCACGCGATTCTGCTCATAGGTGCTGCTGTATAGGTGAATCGCGATCAGGTCTTGCGTTTGGGGATCGCGTTCCTCCCAGATACGCAAGCGAAGCGGGCCGCGATGAATATAGGCCGCTGTGTGGACCTGGCACTGGTGCTCGGGCAGACCCAGACGATCGGGATCCCAGCTTAGCGCCCATTGGCGCGCCGCTGCATTGATCGGAAGGCCCAGGAAGTCGACAAGTTCTGGTCCCGGTCCACGCTCGGCGCTATCTTCGTGAAAGGTAGGTCCCCAGACACCGGAAAGGTCGACTTGGGCCGACGCAGGAACGCCAACTAAGACCGCCACGATCAGCAATAGTATGACGCGAGAAGAATTCGCCACAGGCTTAGCCTCTGGTACATTCTAGTTGAAACTACTTTGCTAAAAATGCCTCGTTCGATTTGGTCTGAATCGTTGTCTTCTTTTTCCGACGCACTCGCGGCCACAAGACCCGCGCCGGCGGGCATCGCGGCCGCTGCTGTCGCCGCCGAGCTCGGAATCAGTTTAATGATCAAGGCAATATCTATCACCGGGGGCCATGACGAGCTCGTGGACGCCGCCCGCCAAGAGGCGGCGCATCTGCGCGGCGCCGCGGATGACGACGTCAGCGCGGTGCTGGAGTTTATGCGTTGCCGGGATGCGGCGGCTCGCCAGCAAGCGATCGAGGCTCCTCTGCGAAGCGCGCGCGCCGCGGTCGCAAGCTTGGAACTATGTGTGCGGGCGTCGGCGGCCGTCAAGCCATCCCTGGCTGTGGACCAGCTTGCAGCCGAGGCCCTGATTGCGGGGGCTCTTCGGGCCATGCTGCTTTGCATCAACGCTAACTTGAAGGGTCGTGAGACCGAGTATCCCGAGGCTCTCGCCGCAAGCCAGTCGATCGAGGATCGAGCTCGTGCTACTGGTGTATACTCGCGCTGATCGGAGTCTCCTATGCGCAAGATTCTTCCCGTTATTTTGCCGCTGGCGCTGGCTGCGCCCGGTTTTGCTCAAGTGTCCGCCCAGTTATCGCCTACAGCCGCCTGGGCCACGCACGCCGCTAATGAATACCAGATGTATCCCAACGTCACCTATCTGACGATGGGCGACACCCAGCTCAAGATGGATATCTATCGCCGCCGTACGGCGACCACCCCGCAGCCGACCATCATCTACATGCACGGCGGCTTCTGGGTGGCGGGCAACAAGGAAGCCGCGGTTCTGAACGTGCTGCCGTGGATGGAGATGGGCTGGAATGTGGTCAACGTCGAGTACCGTCTGGGGCCCAACACCCTCGCACCCGGAGCTGTCGAGGATTGCTTCTGCGCGCTGCGCTACGTCGCTCAGCAAGCCATGATGTACAACGTCGACGTGAATCGTATCGTCGTAACCGGCGAATCGGCGGGCGGGCACCTGGCGCTCGCCTTGGGCATTCTACCCGAGAGCGAAGGATTCGACCGCGAGTGCGCCGCCAACACGCCCATGCCCAAGATCGCGGCCGTGCTCAACTGGTTCGGCATCAGTGACGTGCCGGATGTGATCGATGGTCCGCATCGCCAGCCGGCTGCGGTGCGCTGGTTCGGCAGTCTGCCCAATCGCATGGAGATCGCCAAACGCGTCTCGCCGATAACCTACGTGCGGGCTGGTCTGCCACCGATCCTTAGCGTCCACGGCGATGCGGATACCACCGTGCCCTATTCCCAGTCGGTCCAACTGCACGCGGCGCTGACCAAAGTGAACGTTCCCAATCAACTCGTCACCGTCCCCGGAGGCAAGCATGGGGGCTTCACGTCGCCGGAACGCGATCACATCTACTTGACGATCCGCGAGTTTCTGGGGAAGAACGGGCTTCCGGGAAAGTAGGCAGGATGCGAGGCCCTTCACCGGCACCGTAGTACAATCTGATCCATGCGCCTTAGAATTGCCGTGCTACGGCTAGTGGCCACGCTGGCAATCGCTGGCACAGCTTCCGTTTCCCTTTTTGCAGCCGACCGGCAGCTCCTGAATGAATGGGACGTCCGGAATGAGATCCATCTCGCGCCGGGAGTCAACCCAGCCATCGTGAAGGATTACTTCCCCTCGTTTTACGATTACCTGGATACGGTCCTGTTCCACCCCACGGCCGGCTATTACTCCAGTGGGCGAGTGGATTTTACTAATCATTACCGTACTTTCCCCGGCGCGCTCGCGCCGGTCTTTGGACACATGGTCGCGGAGCAGATGTTCCGGATGTGGGATGGCATGCGCAAGGCCGGCACTCTGGGTCCCGCTGAGAAGTTCACCATCGCCGAATTCGGTGCGGGTGATGGGGCCATGGCCGAGTCGGTGCTCGACTATATCGACCAGCAGGCTGCCACGAATCCGGACCCCCGTTGGCGCGAATTCAAGCAGCAGGCGATTTACGCCTGTTACGATCGCTCCCCGGCGCTGAGTGAGATCCAGCGCAAGCGCAATTCGCGTTTTGGTGCACGGTTTGATGCGCGTCAGGGCGATGCCACCAATCCCAGCGCCACCATCGCACGCGCCAGTCTGAAGGGCGTCATTCTCTCCAACGAACTGCCGGATTGCTTCAGCGTGTACAAGGTGATCCTCAATGCGGACGGCTCCGCGGAGATTGCCTTCACCGTCCCCTCTGTTCCCAGTCAGGTGTGGCAACGAATCGAAGCTTCTATTCCCGCGGCCGCGCGGAACCTCATCAAGAAGGATGACGACGTCATCTCTCACAAGTTGTTCGCCGACAAAAGTCACCAGAAGACGGGTGCTCCTCACGATCGGGTTTATTTGAGCCACGCCGGGTTTTCGGCCATTCTGGATGCTTTCAATGCAGGATCCAGCTACGAAGACAACGTCAAGCTGCTCCAATTCCAGGAACTGTACGTCCCGGCCTCGGTGATGCCGGAGTTGGCCGAGCATTTAAGGCGATACGCGCCCTCCTACGCATATGCTCTGACCAAGAATGGTAAGGGTATGGTGACCTACATCAATCTGGGCGAGGGTAAGTTCATCCAGGGGGCCGGGGCCGCGCTCAAAGCCGGCTATGTGATCACCATCGATTACGGTTCCAACTGGGAAGGGACCCTGGGGCAGGAGTTCGATCACCTGCGGATGTACGGGCCGGGCAGCTCGCAGTCCCACGCCGATCCGTATCATTCCCCGACTTTGAACGACATGACCACCGACGTGAACTTCAGCCACATCGCGGCGGAAGGGAAATCCGTTGGGCTCGAGGCGATGTATTTCGGACCTCAGCACTCACTTCAAATGGGAACACCGGTCAATCTCGACCAGTTGCCGTCCAGCCGTCCGCAAACTCCCGACGAAACGGCCGACTTTCAGCAGTGGGCCGGCCTGTTCTACTCCTGGGAAGCATACAAGGTTCTGATCCAGCAGAAGGACCATACCGACGCGGCGTATCGCTATCCAGGCGACGGCGCGGAAGCCTTGGCGATTCCGGAAAACGGGTTGAGTCCGGTCGAGCGCCAGAGGCTGGCGGAGATCGCGAAAAAGCTCGCTCACTAACCATAGGCCGTGGCATGCGGGCGTCCCGCCGTAGTCACCGCTGCACGTGGAATACACCTCTAAACGCAGCGTTTCCTAGTTATGAAATTTAGTATAGATGCCATATTCCGTACGGATTTAGATAAAGCGGAGCCTTTGTAATCTTTCTGTCTTTTTTTATGTTGACGGGTTGACAAACCTAAGGGTATACTTGCATCCGGTTGACGCAGGCTTGCTTTTCGAGGTTAGTCGGGCCTGCCACGTTGTCAAAAAAGGGGAGGCAACATGCGATCCTTGCGGATTTCATTCGGACTATTGCTTTGTGCCCTATTCGTGTTCGGCCAAAGCGATCGCGGTTCGATTACAGGAGCAATTTCTGATCCTAGTGGCGCCGTCGTCGCGTCCGCCAAGATTGAAGCCAAAAACGTCGATAACGGCTCGGTGTATGAGGCCGGGAGTTCGACCACCGGCAATTATGTGATCCCGCAGCTGCCCACCGGCAACTACGAATTGACCGTCACGGTCAGTGGGTTTAAGAAGTACGTCAAAGAGAACATTTTTCTTCCGGTGGCGCAGACGGTTCGCGTGGACGTCAAGCTCGAAGTGGGCACCACTTCGGAGACACTCACTGTCACGGAAGCGACTCCTCTTCTCAAGACCGAAAGCGGCGAGCTGAGCCACAACGTCACTACGGACCGCATCAACAATCTCCCGGTACTGCAAATCGGCACGGGCGCCGGTCTTCGTACCCCCTACGCGATGACCAACCTGATTCCGGGCTCCAGCTACACGCCGGACGTGGCCATCCGCATCAACGGCATGCCGTCGAACACGCAGTCCATCCGCATCGAAGGACAGGACGCGCAGATGGGTATATGGTCAGGCACGCAATCCTGGACGCAGCCTAGTGTGGATGCAATTCAGGAAACCTCGATTCAGACCAGCAACTACGCGGCGGAATTCGGCCAGGCAGGCGGCGGTGTGTTTAACACCACCATGAAGTCGGGCACCAACCAGTTTCACGGTGGTGCTTACGGTTACCTGATGAACGAAGCGTTCAACGCGGGCACCCCCAATACCAATGCCGGCCTCGCCAACGGCAGCCTGACTGGAGCTGTGGTAGATCCCAATCACTTGAACCAACATGTGCGGCCCCGCCTGCGCCGCGAGGACTACGGAGGCAGCTTCGGCGGACCCGTGGATATTCCAAAAATCTACGACGGCCACGACAAAACCTTCTTCTTTTTCAACTTTGAGCAGTTCCGGGAAACCGCCATCACCGCCGCCGGCACGGCCGCCAGTATAAAGACCGTTCCCACGGCAGCCTATCGCCAAGGTGATTTCTCAGCCGCGCTGGGCACTACTCCGATCGGTACGGATTCGCTTGGGAACCAGTTGTTCAACAATCAAGTGTTCGACCCCTGTTCGACTACCACGACGGCCAACGGAGTTCGGCTCCGTACGGCGTTCCCCGGCAATAAAGTTCCCTTAGGCGCAGCCTCCTGCCTGGGTGGCACGTATCTCGATCCCGTCACAGCCAAATTCCAGGCCCTAATGCCGCTGCCCACCAACAGCAACAATGCGACTGGGTATCAGGATTTCACCAGTTCGTATTCCAACAGCAGGCTGCAAACCGTTCCTTCCATCAAGCTGGATCACTCCCTGAGCGCGAAGGCCCACCTGTCAGGCTATTGGGGCCGGACGACCGTTGCACCGTACCCGGCTACCGATGGGATGCCGTTCCCCATCACCAGCGCCAATCCGTCTAAGATCGCCTCTTACACGGTGCGCATCAACTTCGACTACACGCTGACGCCGACCTTGCTTTTGCACTTGGGCGCCGGCCTTCTCTCGGCCGACGACGCGGAGCAAGGACCCGGGGGACCCCTGGGCAGCCAGTATGACGTCCTCAGCTACTTCGGCCTGAAAGGGACTGGGACGACGCAGGTTCTGCCGACTGTAGGCGCACCCGCTCCTGGGTTCAACGGCGGTCCGGCAACCGGCTTCGGTGGACTCTACGGCGGATACTCGCCGCGCATTGGTCCATCGACCAATATCGAAATTCACGAGTATAAGCCCACCAGCAACGCTAGCCTTACCTGGGTGAAAAGCAACCACACGTACAAGTTTGGCGCGGACTTCAACACCGATGGCTATCTCAACAAGAGCAACACCTACGCCGCCCCGTGGATCGGGTTCGCCAACACGGGCACGACGGATCCAGCGGCGCAGGGCCAAATTCTGACCCCTGGCACCAACGCTGGATTTATTTACGCTAGCTTCCTGCTGGGTCTCGCTGATGACGGCTACACGTCGGTACCGGCCAATACACGGCTTGGCAAGAAGGCCCTAGGACTCTTTGCCCAGGACACCTGGAAGGTCACCCGCAAACTGACTCTCGATTATGGCCTGCGCTGGGATTTCGAAACATACTTGAGAGAGCACAACGGTTACCAGGGATCTGTTAGCCTGGACACGCCGAATCCGATTGCCGGCGGCCGGTTGGGCGCAACGATTTTTGAGGGTTTTGGGCCCGGTCGCTGCCAGTGCAATTTCGCTAGCAATTATCCATTTGCTTTTGGCCCGCGCATCGGTGTCGCCTATCAGGTCACGCCGAAGACGGTACTGCGCGTAGGTGCGGGCATCTCGTATACCAGAACGTCGGCAAACAACTTCCAGTCCTACGCCGTCGCCTCGAACACTCCGTATTCGGCCTCTCAGTACGGCGATCCGGCCTATCTGACACGCGACGGCCTGCCCTACAAAGTTACCTTCCCCAACTTCGATCCAGGTCAGCTTCCGTATCAGGGGGTTCCCGCCGGCTCCCTGAATTATTTTGACCGCCAAGCAGGTCGTCCGGCTCGAACGGTTCAATGGAGTTTCCTCATCCAACGGGAGCTCCGTAGAGATCTCGTGATCGAAGTCGGCTATGTGGGTAATCGTGGAGCCTGGTTCCAATCGACCTCGGCTATCAACGACGACGCCATTATGCCCAGCAGCCTAAATGCAGTGGGGCTCGATATCCACAACCCTGCGGACCAGACCCTGCTGACGTCGCAACTGAGTTCAGCTGTGGCCGCGCAGCGCGGATTCAGCGGTTTGCCTTATCCGAACTTTCCGAGCACGCTGACGGTGTTCCAGGCTCTACGGCCCTATCCGGAATACACCAGCATCCTGCACCTGTGGGGACCGCTGGGCAGCACCAAATATGACTCGATGCAAGTCAACCTCACCAAGCGCTATTCGCACGGTCTGGATCTGAACACGAATTTCACTTGGTCCAAGCAGTTCGTAAATGGTGTGGAGAGCGAGGGCGTATTCGGCGGTGCTTCGGAGAACGATGTCTTCAACCGCAACAACAATTGGTACCTGTCCAGCAACAATCAGCCCTTCCTGCTGGTTATCTCGGCCAATTACACCACGCCGAAAATGAATGGCGACGGCCTGGCCATGAAGGTACTATCGCAGATCACCCGCGATTGGACCACCGCCGCAGTGCTCCGCTACGGAAGTGGCCTGCCAGTCACGAGCCCGACGTCCATTAACCTCCTAAGCAGTATGCTCGGACAAAGCACGTTCTACAATCGCGTGCCGGGCCAGGCTCTCTACACGCAGGACATCAACTGCAAATGCTTTAATACAGCTCAGACTCTGGTTCTCAACCCCAACGCGTGGGTCGATCCCGGAAAAGGCAACTGGGGAACGGCCGCCGCCCGCTATAGCGATTTCAGCGGCGCTCGCCGGCCCAGTGAGAACATAAGCTTCGGCCGCATCTTCCGCCTGACGGAAAGTGGCAGGGCGCAATTCCAAATCCGAGGCGAGTTCACCAACATGTTCAACCGCTGGACTTGGCCGAATCCGACCACCACGCCGGGAACACCGGTTACCCACGACAATGCCGGCAACATCACCGGTGGCTACGGCTTCATCA
Source organism: Bryobacteraceae bacterium (assembly GCA_025980665.1). Lineage (GTDB taxonomy): Bacteria > Acidobacteriota > Terriglobia > Bryobacterales > Bryobacteraceae > Palsa-187. Next base: position 59,349 of record JAICXC010000005.1, on the reverse strand, counting down.
ACCTGGTCGGCGGCGCTGGAGCGAATCCCCGATCCGGACAGATGGTTGCCCGGTTCACGTTCTAAGCTTCATCGCGATCTAGTCACATCTCGCCGCTTCCGGATACCCGGGAGCGGCGAGTTTCTTTTTGGCGGCGATTGACCCTGCATGAGCACGGTGATAACGTCGTGAGAGCCGGAGGCGTTATGAAAACCCTGATCGATCGCCGGTCTTTTCTCCGCGCAACTTCCGTCGCGGGCGGAGGCATCCTGCTCGGTTTGTATAGGAAGCCTCTCCCCGCTCAGGGGCAGGCGCAGGGCCCGGCGGCTGCCTTCGAGGCTGATGCGTTCATCCGCATCGCCGCCGATGGCTCCGTCACCATCATGGCGAAGAATCCGGAAGTCGGACAGGGCTCCCAGACCCACTTACCGATGATCATTGCCGATGAATTGGACGTCGATTGGAAGGACGTCAAGGTCCGGCTAGCCGATCTGGATCAGGCCAAATACGGTCCACAATCAGCGGGCGGCAGCAACTCCACGCCGACGAATTGGGATCCGCTGCGGCTCGTCGGCGCCACCGGACGCCAGATGATGCTCACGGCCGCGACGCAAACCTGGAACGTCCCGGAATCGGAATGTGTTACCGGCTCGGGGAAGGTCACGCATCGTCCCAGCAACCGAACTTTAGGATATGGCGCGCTGGCGGCGAAAGCGGCCACGCTGCCCCTGCCCAATCCGACGTCGGTCAAGTTGAAGGACGCCAAGGATTACAAGATTATCGGGCAGCCGCTCGTCGGTGTGGACGTGGCGTCGATCGTAACCGGTAAACCCATCTTCAGCATTGATTTTACGGTTCCCGGGATGCTGTTCGCCGTATTCGAAAAGTGCCCTGTGTTCGGCGGCAAAGCCAAGAGCGCCAATCTCGATTCGATTAAAGCCATGCCAGGCGTGCGCCACGCGTTCATCGTGGAGGGGGGAGCCCAACTAACCGGCTTGCTCTCGGGCGTCGCCATCGTCGCGGATACGTGGTGGCAGGCCCGTACGGCTCGCCAGAAGCTTCAAATTGTCTGGGACGAGGGCCCCACTGCGGCGCAGTCCACGGCCAATTTCGCCCAGCGCGCGGACGAACTGTCAACGCAACCTCCTGTATTCGCTTTGCGGAACGACGGGAATGCCGATACGGCGCTCGCCGGCGCGGCGAAAATGGTCGAGGCGGCCTATTCGTACCCGTTTCTCTCGCACGCGCCGCTCGAACCCCAGAACTGCACCGCCCATTTCAAGAACGGCAAACTCGAGATCTGGGCGCCCAGCCAAACGCCGGCCGCGGGACTCCAGGTGGTCACCCAAACCCTGGGATTGCAAAACAGCGACGTCACGTTCCACCAGGTACGCGGCGGGGGCGGATTCGGCCGCAGGCTCACCAACGACTACGTGGCCGAGGCCGCCTGGATCGCCAAGCAGGTCGGCGTGCCGGTGAAGCTCCTGTGGACCCGCGAAGACGACATGGCGCACGATTTCTATCGGCCCGGTGGCTTCCATTACCTGAAGGGCGGCGTGGATGCTTCGGGCAAAGTTGTCGCCTGGCGTAATCATTACGTCAGCTTCGGCGAAGGCCAGCGCTTCGCGCCGCAGGCGAATATCAACCAGAATGAATTTCCAGCGACCTTTATACCCAACTTCTCGTTCCAATCCACGCTGATGCCTCTGGGCGTGCCGACGGGTGCGATGCGCGCCCCGCGCAGCAACGGGTTCTGCTTTGTATTCCAGTCCTTTGTCGACGAACTGGCGCACGCCGCCGGCAAAGACCCGCTACAGTTTCGGATCGACCTGGTCGGCGCCCCGCGCGTCGGCACCGAAGCAGATCAAGACTTCATTGCCTCGCGTATGCGCGGGGTTCTGGAGCTGGTTCGCGAAAAGTCCGGATGGGGCAAACGTAATCTTCCCAAGGGCCGGGCCATGGGCGTGGCGTTCCAATTCGCCCACCGCGGCTATTTCGCCGAAGTGGTCGATCTGACCGTCGACGCCAACAGCAAAGTCAAAGTAAACAAGGTGTGGGTGGCGGCGGACATCGGCCGTCACATCATCAATCCCAGCAATGCCGTGAACCAGGTGCAGGGGTCGGTGATCGAGGCGCTGAGCAGCGTGATGTCCTGGGAGATTACGATCGAGCGGGGCCGGGCGATGCAAGGCAACTTCGATAAGTATCCCCCAGTGCGCATTACACAAGCGCCGCCGGAGATCGAGGTGCACTGGCTGAAGTCCGACAATCCGCCCACGGGATTGGGCGAGCCCGCGGTTCCGGCGATCCTTCCTGCGGTGACGAATGCGATTTACGTCGCGACCAGCAAGCGCATCCGTTCGCTGCCGCTAGTCAAGCACGGATTTTCCTGGGCTTAGTTGCTGGCGGGGAGCGCGAACGCGACCAGCTCGCCGTTATATCCCTGGCCGCTGATGGCGACCACGATGTACTGCTTGCCATTCAGCATGTAGGTCATGGGCGAGCCGCTTTGAGGGGCCGGAATGTACACCTTGCCGGCATCGGCGCCCGTGGCCTTGTTGTAGGCGCGCAAATAGGCTCCCCGGCGGCCGTCCGGCATCGTGACCACGCCCTTTTCGCCGGCAACCAATAGCGTCTTGGTTACGAGCGTCCCAGCCTGGCCCGGACGTCCCGTGCGGGGGATGTTCAAGCCCTTGAGTGCGGGATGATCCCGGATGTTATCCGGAGTGTCGCCGTGCGCTACCTGCCAGGCGATCTCGCCTTTGTTAAGATCGATGGCCGTGATGCGCCCGTAGGGAGGTTTGAGCAGCGGCAGGCCCTCGACAGTCAGCCCACCTCCCGCCCCTCCGCGTCCGCCCGCCGTTGCAGATGCGTTCGGATCACGCGCCTGACCCGAGATGTACATGATATCGGAGCGAGTTCCGCCCGGCACCAGCCCGATTGCAGTCACAGTCGTTTGAGAGGACACGTACGCAAAGTGCGTCTCAGGATCGTATGACCCTCCCGGCCAGTTCGATCCGCCACCCGCCGTGGCGGCCGTCAGTGTCGCCAGGGGACCCTCGAACTTGCTGACAACTCCGGGGGTAAACATCGGACCGAGCTTGTATTTTGAAACCAACTGGACCGCTTCCGCACGAAGCTGCGGCGTAAAGTCGATCAGGTCGTTGATCGAGATGCCTTGCAGATCGAACGCCGGAGGCTTGGTGGGAAACGGCTGAGTCGGCGAATACCATTCGCCCGGAACGTTGCCCTTTTCCACGGGTTTCTCGACAATCGGCCAGATGGGTTCGCCGGTCTCGCGGTTTAGCACATACATGAACGCCTGCTTGGTGGGCTGGGCCACCGCCTTCACCATGCGGCCATTGATGGTGATATCGGCGAGGATCGGCGGGCACGGATTATCCATGTCCCAGATGCCGTGGTGAACGTACTGATAGTGCCACTTGCGTGCCCCGGTCTTCAGATCGACAGCGACGATGCTTTCGCCAAACAAGCCGGTGCCCGGACGAGGGCCGCCATAGTAGTCGCCGGTAGGAAGCTCGACCCCGATATAGACCAAGCCGAGTTGCTCGTCGATGGCCATTTGTCCCCAGGCCCCGGTGTTGCCGGTATAAGACCAGGAATCCTGCTGCCAGGTGTCGAATCCGTACTCACCCGGTTTGGGAATGGTATGAAAGATCCACAGGCGCTTGCCGGTACGTACGTCGAATCCGCGGACGTAGCCCTTCACATTGGTTTTGCTGGCCGGGACGCCGCCGGGCTTGTGGGCCGCGCCAATGATTACGGTATTTCCGGACACTACGGGCGCCGAATGCAATCCGATGTCCGGGTTGAGTGGCTCGATCTGCTGGTCGTCTTCGTCCTTGAGATCCACGATGCCGTTCTTGCCGAAGCCGGGGATGCGGATACCGGTCTTGGCGTCCAGCGCGACCATCTGATAGCCGGGAGTGACGTAGATGATGCGCTCCGCGTTCCCGTCGGTCCAATAGGCCAGGCCGCGGCCGGAAAGCTGGCGAGGGGCAACAGTACCGCGCTGGCCTTCGTTTTCGCCGTGGACCCAAAGAAGCTCTCCGGTGGCCGCGTCGAGCGCTACAACCGATCGCCGTGTTCCGGCGGTCGAATAGAGAATGCCCTTAACCATCAGCGGCGTGCCTTCGAGATTGGTCTCGGGACGAGGCCCAAGATTATCGGTCTTGAAGCGCCAGGCGACTTGCAGTTTGTCGAAATTTCCCGCGTTAATCTGGTCGAGCGCGGAGTAGCGGGTGTTGCCCAGATCGCCGCCATAGGTCGGCCATTCCCCGTTTTTCGCTCCGCTCTGCGCCAGTATGGGCGATATCGCCATGAGCAAAACTACAAAGGTTCGCTTCATTCCGTTCTCCTCACCGACGTTCGATTATATACGCTCGGAATGACAAACTCCATGCCCCAAAACAAAACGGCCCCGCTGCCGAAGCAGCGAGGCCGTAAAGGAAGTTCTAATTACTTAGAATGTGAACCGAGCGATCAGAGTACCCTGACGCGGTTGGGCGTACAACTGGCCGACGTTTCCATTTGCAGTGAAGGTCGGCTGCCCATTGATTCCCACGCTGCCGATGGTGTAGGCGCCGAAGCCGCCGGTGTAGCGGCCGCCTACCACCGTCGGATTCTGGAGCGCGTTGGTCGCGTTGTACGGTGCGGAGGTCACGGGATTTCCGAGCTGCATGCGGTTAAAGGCATTCGCGAACTCCGCGCGAATCTGGAGATTCATGCGTTCCTTGATTCGGAAGTTGCGCCCGATATTGATATTCTCGCTGGGCCGCCGAGCCTGCCGGAAATCGGAATAATAGAGCCCCGGATTGAGGCCAGGAGACGGTCCGGGACCCCACGTTCCGGCTACCGGATTGGCCCACGCCGCGGGATTCAGTACTTGGTCGACGTAGGGATTGATGCAGCCGCAATTCAGGTCCTTCTTGAACAATGGCTGACCGGTACGGAACATCTCTCCGCCGGTCAAGTTATTGGCGACCGTTGCTGCAGGAGGCGCAAGCGGCAGACCGCTGCCATACTGTAGGAATGCGCCGAGCTGCCAGTCCCTGGTGACCCACGCCAGCACCTTATTGTTGGAGGCTTTCGGTGTGTTGTACACGATGTTGGCGTTGAACAGGTAGGGCTGGTCGGTGGCTTGGATGGACTTAGCGGAGCTCGCGGGATTAAAGAGATCCTCTCGCGTTAACGTCATCGCCTTGGCCCAGGTAAACGTTCCGTTCACCTGAAGGCCGTGCGAAAGCCGTTTAGTACCCTTGACCTGCAAGGAATCGTACCAGGTGTCGCCCGTGGGTGAGTTAGTGACGCCACTGGTCGAGAACTGTGGATAGGTTCGCAGTGCATTCAGCAGCGTGTTGCTTGTAGAGTAACCGGCGTAGGGGACGATGTTCCCGACCCTCGCGATGACGGATGGGTCAGAGATCGCCTTAGAGAGCAGGATGTTGTCAGCCGGATTGGTGTAGGGATTCAGACCAACCGCCGCAAATTGGGCCGGCGATACCTGGTTGAGCAGTCCCAGCGGACCGGTCCACCACACGCCGCGGTTGCCCACGTAGGAAGCTTCGAGCACGAAGCCCCGGGTAATTTCACGCTGGATGCCAATGCTAAATTGATTCTGGCGCGGAGGCCGGGAAGCGTTGCGATCGAGAGACGTTACGAAACCAGTTATCTGACCGGGAAGGGGAATCTGCCCGGGAGCAAGATTGGGCCAAATCGGTTGCGGCAACGCGGTCGGGCTGCTGGCCACGAGGAAATTGTTGGTACCGGATGGCGTACTGGTCAGAGCAGCCGCCGAACTCTGGCCGATGTCTGGAGCGAAGCCGTAAGCAATGCCCCAGCCGCCGCGCAGCACAGTTTTCGAATTGAGCTGATAGGCAAAACCAAACCGCGGACCGATCGCATAAGGATAATTGGAAACGAAGGTGCAGCCGCAGGTTGCTTCGAAGATCGGCGCGCCGATCCGGCCTCCCGCCGAAGGATTCGGGATCAATCCCAGATCCGCCGAGCGGCCGTACTGCTCGCGCGCTGCGGTCGCGTAGTCCCAACGCAGACCATAATCGAGGGTCAGCTTGCGGGTGGCCTTCCAGGAGTCCTCCAAGAAGAGTCCCCATTGCTGTTTGCCCATTCTGGCGTCCGCTGGCGCCGTCTGGCCTGCGCTGACGAGGCCGCCCAGTAGGAAACTGGCAAAAGGGAAGCCCGTGGTCGCGTTAGTGGAGAGATTCGCGGGAAGTCCGGTAGCGGCACCGGGCGTCAGGGTGATGCCGGTGGGAGGCGCTGTGATGTTGCCCTGGAACCACACTTCACCGCCAGCCTTAAGGGTGTGGCTGCCATGGATCCATGTCGCGTTGGTATTAAAAGAGGGGCGCAGCGTAGTGGTGTGGGTGTGTGCTTGGGCATTGCCCATCTGCTGCATGCCGCCCAAGGTGCCGGTATTCGATTGGGCACCGGATGTGCTCGCCAACGTGGAACTGATGGTGGGGAAGTTAAAGCTGCCCTGGCACCCTATAATGCCAACACTTGCGCAGTCAAAGATGCCCCCGTTTGTGGTAAATGGAGAATCGTCAAAGAACCTGGTGCGCGAGTATCCGGCTCCAAGGTGCAATAGTATGGTCGGCGTTAACGTGTGATCGTAGTTAAGCCGCACTGTGGCCGAGTGAATCCAGGTTCCGCGCGCCGTCGATATCAGCTCTGGGAGACCATCGGCGTTTCCGTTCGGAAAGGAGTACCCCGAATCGGTTCCAGTGGTAGACCAGTAGAACGACAGTTTGCCCTTGTTGCCAACGCTGTGGTCGAGTTTGAGGGACGGGAGCTTGGTCACGCGTTTACCCGGGTTGTAGCCGGGATAGTTTCCCGTCAGAGCGCTGGACGCCGGCGAGGGCATCAGCTTCAGAAGATTGACGGCGACGGGATCAAACCGGCCCACCGGAATCATGTTCCCGGGGAAGGGGTCAGCCACCGCAGTTCCGTTGGGCGCCGTGGTCCGGGTCCGGGGATCGAAAATTTCGTTCGCGAACACGCTGCGTCCCAGGGCATCCGTTCCGATTGGGGAACTTACTACGCCCAGGTTCGGATTAAAGTTGGCGCCGGCCGGGGAAATCGCCGAGAAATCGCCGGCGCGGTAGGCAGCCGTGGGAACCGTATCGCTGAAGTTGAGGGCAGACGATTCGCGGAACTCCTCTAAGCTAAAGAAAAAGAAAGTCTTGTTGTGACCATCGTAGATTTTAGGTATCCAAATCGGGCCGCCGATGGTGCCGCCGAAGTCATTGCGCCGGTTGCGTGGGCGGATCTTGTTTCCATTTCCATCGTTGGTGAAAGGAACCGCCGCGTTCAGATCTTCATTCACGAAATACTCATATCCGCTGCCGTGATACTGGTTGGTGCCCGACTTCATGGTGATGTTGAAGAGGCCGCCACCGGCCTGGCCGAATTCAGCGGCGTAATTCGAAGTCTGCACCGCGACTTCCTGGATTGCATCGGGGCTCTGCTGATTTTCCTGCAGTGCGTAGTTCACCGTGTGATTCGTGTTGTCCAGACCCTCGACGCGGTACGCCGCCGTGTTGCTGGGCGCGCCGTTGACGATCATGACGAAGTTTGCGGCGTAATCAACACCGGGGATCATAACCGTGGAGTTAAAGGGATTGCGCACGCCCGAGCTGCCCGCGTTCGCTCCGCCGATACCCAGGATGGGCAGGTTCTGGAGCTGCTCCAGCGTGATATTGTGCGCGACATCGCCGGTTTCCGTCTTCAGCAACGAAGATTCGGCGCTCACCGTGACGGCTTCCGTGCTCGCCCCAATCTCCAGCGGCACGTCGAGGCGCAGTACTTGCGCCGCGGACAGCGTAATATTTTGCCGGTTATATTTCTTGAACCCCTGCACTGTTGCTGTCAGTTCGTAGGATCCGATCGGCAACTGCGGGACCGTGTAGTTTCCAGTGTCGGTCGAGACCGCACGGAAGACCACTCCGGTCTCCGTGTTTTTCACTTCAATCGGCGCATTGGCGATTACGGCTCCCGTTGGATCCGTCACCACGCCGGTGATAGTGCCATTGCCGGTTTGTGCTGAAAGCACTCCGAGCAGAGAAATAGTACACAGCAATATAGCTGAAAAACGCAACATGAATGCCCCCCAAAATGAACGAGGCCGAGTGGCCCCTATCCTCGGTGATGTTACTTCAGGTCAGGCTGCTTGTCAATTGAAAAGGCCCATAAATGCTTGTCCTTGGATGAACTTTTACAATATGGAGGCTTGCATGCAGATCGAGACCGCCGGATATCCAGCGCATGGGATTTTCTGAGTGGAAAATCCCGAAAACCAGACTTTTTGGGGAGGTTGGCGCATCCGTCCTAGTCCATTGGTACCTACTGAGGCTGCTCATTGAGATTCGATCCGCCCAGGGTGTTTTCGGCGGCGTCCATGATTTCGCTGGAGCGGAGTGAGACGGCGCTCGGCCGAATCCCCAAGGCGGCTAGAAGGCGTAGAAATACGCGGTTCCGCAAGCCGCTTCATGATACGCTCGGGTTTTCGTGGATTCAACCGCGAACAGCAGTACAATTTACGTCAGGCTTTACGTGATCGCTCGAACAACATGGACGGTGATTCTTCTGGCGATTCCCCTTTTGGGCGCCGAGCACAGGATCATCGGCCTCAGCGCCAGCGGGAAGCCTATCGAAGCGCTGGTAGTTGCGGCGGCTCCCACTGCGCCCACCGTACTGCTGATCGGTGGACTGAACGGCAGCAGCGAATCGGAGCACGTAATCGCCTCCGAGGTAGAGGATTTGGAATCCAGCCCGCCGAGCCGCCGCCGCTTTCATGTGCTGGCGATTCCCCTGGCGAATCCCGATAAGAGCCCTCTGGTTTTCCCGCCGACGGGTGTCGCGTACCGGGAAAATGCCGAGTCTCATGTACTGTGGCGATGGATCGCGCTCCAGGCGCCGGACCTGGTGCTGATCGTGGGCGGCGCCGATGCTGGCTTAGCGCATGCACTCTCTACGAACGCGGTTGCCGGCGTGGGCCGCATCCCGGCGCGCGTGATCATCATGGCTCGTCCGACCACGCTCTTGTCGCTGCCGCGCGATCTTCGATTTTCGGAAGCACACGCCGAGATCAACCGCAGGCGCGCGCGTTCGCCGCAACAGCTAGCCGAGGAGCTGGGGCAGTACTTCGGGCACGACTTCAATCAGCTCACCTATATTCCCGGCATGGCGCTGATCGCGCAGATGCGGCTGGGACACGTCGCGAACGTGGAGAAGCTGGCGGCGCCCTATCTGGATCCTTCTCGCAACGTTCTGAATCGGGCAAATTCGCTGACGCTGGCCGGACACCTGGTGTTCGCTGAATTGGCCGAGCGCACCGGCAACAAAGCCTACATCGAGCTGGTTCGTAAGGCCGCCGACCTGGGATTCGCTGAAACGGGAGAGATGCGCGAGTCCATGCCGTTTCATGACGAGATGTCGGATTCGATTTTCATGGCGACGCCTCTGGTAGTGAAAGCCGGCAAGCTGACGGGCGAGCGAAAGTACTTCGATCTGGCCGCGCGCCATTTCGCCTTCATGCAAAAGCTGGTATTGCGGCCGGATGGGTTATATCGCCACTCGCCTCTGACCGACGCCGCTTGGGGACGCGGGAATGCTTTTCCCGCGCTGGGCCTTGCGCTCGCGCTTTCCGATTTTCCCAAGGACCACTTTGCGTATCAGCACATGATGGCCGAGTTCCAGCAGCACATGTTCATCCTGGCTAAATTTCAGGACGAAGACGGCATGTGGCACGAGGTGATCGATCAGCCTGGATCGTACGCCGAAACGTCGGCGACGGCGATGATCGGAATGGCGATGGAGCGCGGCATCCGCAAAGGTTGGCTGGACCCGGCGGCCTATCAGCCTCGCGTCGATCGGGCGTTTAGCGCCGTTTCTGCGCGAGTGGGGAGAGACGGCCAGTTAGTGGATGTGTGCGAATCCACCAACAAGCAAAAGACTTCAGAGGATTATCTGCATCGCGAGGCGATTTTAGGCCCAGACCCGCGCGGGGGCGCCATGGCGATGCTGTTCGCGACGGAAATGGGAGGTTTACCGTGATGAGATACATTACTTTGCTAATTATTCTGGTGACGGTCGGCGTCTTGTTTGCGCAGCAGAAAGCCGAGCCGCAACTGCACGTAGTTACCTATGTCGATGTGTATCCAAATTTTGCCGACACCACTGCTAAACTTCTGCAACAGTTCGCGGCCGACAATCGCAAGGACGCCGGGTTCGTCCGCTTCGAAGCCCTACGGGATGTCGCGCGTGCGAATCACTTCGCGATCGTCGAAGTGTGGAAGAGCAAGCAGGCGTATGATGCACATCTGACCGCTCCGCATAGCAAGGCCTTCCGGGATCAACTTCAAATGGGACTGGGAAGCCCTTTCGACGAGCGTTTATACAACGCTCTGCCGTAATTTAACGTACTTTGACTGGCCGTCGGCGAGGGAATGATCGCTCAACCTGCCGGGCGTAGCGAGATTCTATAGCTTTGGAAGTAATATATGTTTGATGCAACGCTACCTAGCCCTGACTGCCGTATTGCTCGCCGGCCACGCCTTCGGCCAGAACACCTGTACTGGATCGCGCGATCTCCATTTGACCAATGGGAAGATCATGACGCTCGACAAGCAGAACACCGTCGTGTCGGATATCGTCATCCAGGATGGCAAGTTCGCCGCCGTCGGTAAGACTGGCGACACCCGCACCAGTCCATGCACCAGGACCATCAATCTTCGCGGCCGCACCGTCGTTCCCGGCCTGATCGACAATCATAACCACATTGTGCTGCTGGGTATGCGCCCCGGATACGACATTCGCCTGGAAACCGCGGCGTCGATCGCCGACATTCAGGCCATGCTCAAAGCCAAGGCCAAGACCGTGCCGGCTGGATCCTTCATCACCACACTGGGCGATTTCAATGCCAAGCAGGTCACGGAAAAACGCCTGCCGACGCTGGCCGAGCTGGATGCGGCACTCCCGGATCATCCATATCTTCTGAATGGTGGTGGAACCGTCACCAACAGCCGCGGCAAAGCGTTTTTCGAATCGAAAGGCATCATGGTGAGTCCTACGGGCGGGATCGCCGGGCCGGGATTTAACGCCGCGCTCAACGCACTGCGCGCTCTTCAGACCTTCGAGGATATGAAGCGCGGCACCATGGACGCGATGACTTACCTGATCAGTTTCGGGTTGACCACCAGTGTCGACATGGGCGCGTTCACCATTCCCGGTACGCCCGATATGCAGGACGCCGCACAGGCCGAGAGCGTCGAGAGCCTGAATCCCTGGACCATGTATGACGCCTTCATGGCGCTGCACCGCGAAGGCAAGATGACACATCGCCTGCGTATTTTCTATTTGACACAGGACACGCGGCCCGACGTCCCTATCCTGAAACAACGTCTGCTAAACAACTTCCCCGATTTCGGCGACGACATGCTGAAGACTTCGGGTATCGGCGAATTTGCAGCGGCCTGGCGCGTCACCGCGCAAGGTGGTCCGGCGAACTATGAAACCGCGCTGCAACTGGTAGCCAAATACGGCTGGGCGTTCCAGCAGCACACACTATCGCTGAATGAGGACAAGTTTACGACCGAGACCTTCGAAAAGGTCAACGCCGTGACGCCGATCAAGGACCTGCACTGGTCGATCGGACATGTCCCCAAGATCGACAAGCCCACACTTGACCGTCTGAAGGCCATCGGCGCGGGTGTTGCCGTGCACGGCTGGCTGTATCTGGGCGGCACGCCGCAAAATGGTGGACCTCCCTTCCGCACCATCGTCGATAGCGGCATTCATGTAGGCGCGGGATCGGATGCGGCTGCCGTATCGGTGTTCGACCCGTGGCTCGAGATCTATTACATGGTCACCGGCAAAAATTCGGCGGGTGAAATGATCAACCCTGGCCAGCAGTTGACGCGCCTCGAAGCGCTGCGGCTGTACACATCGGAAAACGGCTGGTACACGCACGAAGAGAACAAGCTGGGAACCATAGAGGTCGGTAAGCTCGCCGATGTGGCCGTGCTGAGCGACGATTATCTAGATCCCGCCAAGGTGTCCGATGAAGCCATCAAGAAGCTGAAGTCCGTACTGACCGTTGTCGACGGCAAAGTAGTCCACGAGGAAACGCGCTAATGTCCGCTCCCGACTATGTCCTCGGATACTCCGAGCATGAACAGAAACGCCTTTTGAAGCAAGCCGCCCTCCTGCGAGGATGGACCGAACGTTTTTTCCGCGCCGGTGGGCTCGCACCAGGCATGCGCGTGCTCGATCTCGGTTGTGGCATGGGGGATGTTTCCCTGCTGGTCGCCGATCTTGTTGGCCCCAAAGGCAGCGTCCTGGGCGTCGATCGTGACGCGCAGGCGCTGGCTCGCGCCCACGAACGTGCGATCAAGCAAGGTTGTGCGGACTATGTGAAATTCGAACAAATCCATTTGGAAGAACTTAAAAGCGGCGAGTTATTCGACGCTGCGGTGGGCCGCTACGTATTGCTATATCAAGCCGATCCAGCCGCCACGCTGCGTCACGTAGCATCGCTGGTGAAGCCCGGCGGGCGATTGATCTTCCACGAGCTAGATTTCGGTCAAGTGGTTCCGCCGTGGCCCGAAGCGCCGTTGTGGATGCGCACTTATACGATCATGAGCGAAGCCTTCCGGCGCGGAGGGAATCCGCCGGATTTCGGCAGGCGCCTGTCGCGAACCTTCCTGGATGCCGGTTTGCCCTGGCCCACGATCCAGGCAGAGATACCAGTGGGAGGCGAGCCGGACTCCTACGTCTTTGGATGGATCGCCGATACCGTTCGCAGTCTGTTACCGCGAATCGAGCACTTTGGCTTAGCTACGGCTGCCGAACTGGAAGTCGAAACGCTGGCAGCCCGGATGGAGCGGGAAGCAGTTTCGCTGGGAGCGCAGTTGATTGGCCCCACCCAGTTCGGAGCTTGGGCCGTGAAGCCGTAAAGCGGTATTGACTACTTCTCTTTGCCCTTACCGGCAGGAGGCGCACCACCGCCGGGAATCACGCCGTTCATACGGCTATACACGACCATCTGTCCATAGTGATCGTAGCTGTGTTGGCCCAGGAAGGCGGCTGCGGCAATGCGCGTCATCGTTCCGCGTCCGAAAGGCGAGGGTACCTGGTCGAACATGTTCTTCTCGTTGAGCGTGCCCATGGCTTTGTGAGCGAAGGCCAGCGCGCCCTTGAAGTAGTCGATGATCTGATCCTTGGTCTTGAGCGTATCCGGACCATTATCTGTGGGTCCGATCTCGACGGGCGCCTTTTCGCCCGAAACGGACGCAGCGATCCGGTAGATGTAGGTCGCAATGTGGCGTACTTGCAGGGCGTAGGTGCGGACGCCAGTGAAGGTGCCGGGGCTGGTTGGGGCGAAGTCGTACTTATCGGCGGGCATTTTCTGCGCCAGGCCGAGGACCTCCCGTTCCACTGTGGATACCTGGTCATCGAAAACTTTAGCGAGTCCTTCAGCCCCGAATGCGGCAGGAGCGGTCACCTGTGAAACGGCGAGGACGGCGAGCAATGCATAGGTACGCAAAAGAAAAGACCTCCACTGCACATTGTACTCGTGCGGTGGAGGTCTTGCGAACTAGGTTCTACGCTTAGATTAACGGCGCCCGCCACGGAATCCGCCGCGGAAACCACCGCCACGGAATCCGCCCCCGCGAATAATGATTCCCGGCGAATAGAATCCCAAGCCGAAGCCAGGACCATAAAATCCGCCATAATACGGATAGTAGTAAGGATCATAGTAACCGTAGCCATAACCGTAATACGGCGCTGGCGGTGCAACGGCACTCTGCCGCGGCTGAACCTGATCCTGATACGACTGGTAGTTCCGCTGAGGCATCGGTTGAAATGCGCCACCGGATTGGTCGGTCGCAATGGAGACCGGGCCTAGGGTGCGGAACGTCAGCATCGCTTCCGGATGTATTTCGGTAGCATGTCCGCGTGTGGCCATGACGCCGATCGCGCCCGCCAGGGCTCCGCCGATCGCACCGATTCCAGCTCCTACGCCCCCGCCTGCGACCGCGCCAATGGCAGCGCCAGCGGCGGTCGTGCCGACCACGACGCCCGTGTCGCGGCCGTCATTGTTCGCGCGATGGTATTCAATTAGCTGGGTGCGGATGGTGGCCTGTTGCCCATCGACCAAGCTAATATCCGTCAACTCCAGGCCCAGGCGCGACCTGCCGTTACCGTCTTTTGCTTTCACGGCTTCAGTGACTCGGCCGGCGACGTTTTGGCCGGGTTGTGCGATCACCAAGCCGTTCGCTATTAGCGGCTGCACCAGAGTCGCCGTAAAGAGATCGCCCGGTTGATTCTTGTCGCTCGATAGTTTTTCATTAATGCGCACCCGCACGAACGTGCCTGCGGGAAGCGTGAGCTGGGATGGCACCGGCGCCGCCTGCGAATAATTTGGAGGCGGAGCGCCGTTTTGAATTGGCCCATTTTGAGCCGGCCCGGCCTGGTTCACGGCATAGCTCTGATCTGCGGAAGAGGTTCCGAATTTCCGCCACCCACCGGAGTCCTGAGCAAATGCTGCCGTGGCAAAGCTCGCAACGGAAAATATGACTGCGATACGTCGATACATGACTCACTCTCCGTACCATGTACTGCATGTTTGATGCCACGCAGTAAGTGGTTGAAAGATAGGGAGTTGGCACAACTGTGCAACGGTCGAAATTCGCCACCTGGTGGTTTTCGGCCAACCGTTGGTTGGGTAAACGCGGAAGCGTCTACCGTCGATCGGGTAGCGCGAATACGTACAACGCGTTCCCGTTCGACGGATAGTGTACCTCGGGCGCCAGCACGCCCGGCACCATGCGCGGGCTGCCGCCCCCGAGTCCTGTCGAGACGGCGATGTACTGCTTACCCCCCACGCTGAATGTCAGCGGGAAACCTTGGACGGATGTGCCTAAGCGGGTCTCCCACAGAACTTTGCCGCTCTTCACGTCCACCGCGCGGAAATAGCGGTCCATGTCGCCGACAAACGCGATCCCACCGGCCGTCGAAAGAATCGCGGTCATAAAGGGCGAGCGCTGTTCGAGTTTCCAATTCTCTTTGAGCGTCCGGACATCGTAAGCCGCGAACTTCCCAACATTGCCGTTGGTGCCGGGCATCTCAAAGAAGCGCCGGGCCGCCCCGCCGCCGCTGCCGCCGCCTTCAACGAAATCGACTTTCTGAGGATTCATTTCCTGGCAGCTCTGGGACACCGGAATCAGGATCTGGTTGGTCGGCTGGTGATAGCTCATGGCGTGCCAGTTATGGCCGCCCTCGGAAGTTGGGCAATCCTGCACCCATTCACCGATCTGATTCTCGACGATGTCATTGCGGAAGTGCGGTTCCCCGGTCTTGGGATCGAAGGAATCATAGACGTTCTGGAAAACAGTTTCCTTATGGCCGATGTACTTGCCATTCGTGCGGTCCAGTTTCCAGAGCACGCCGTCCTTGCCCGCGCTGAAGACGTACTTCTGGCCGCCATCGTCGACCAAGACTCGCTCAAACACCTCGTCCAGATCCAGCGTTTCGCCCGGAGCATGGTTAAACCACCATTTGAGCTTGCCCGTATCGATATCAAGAGCCACGGTGGAATTGGCATAATTCGTCGCGCCATTGCCGGATCCGCGGGTTGCCCGCATCCAAGGCTTAGCCTGCGCGACGCCCCAGTAAGTCAGGTTTAGATCGAGATCGACGCTCCCGGTGATCCAGGTATCGCCGCCCGCACGGAACAGGTCCGTCAGCTTACCCCAGGAATCGCCGCCGGGATCGGCAGTCTTGGCGATGGTGTAGAACTTCCAGATCAGCTTTCCGGTTTGCGCGTCGTAGGCGCTGATGAAGCACTTCTCCTCGCGATACTGATCGCACAGGCCGCCGCCCAGACCTTGGATGACTTTACCTTTCGCGATGATGGGTCCGCTGCTGGTGCTGTAGGTGCCGTTGGTGCGGTCGCCGATCGTGGTCTGCCACACTTCCTTGCCGGTTCGCGCATCCAGCGCGTAGATCACTGCCGACCCGGTTGTCACGTAGACCTTGTCGTCGTAAATCGCCAGGCCGCGCTGCGAGTTGCCGGTGGCCGTGTCGCCGATGCGATTCTCCCAGATCAGCTCACCCGTCTTAGCGTCCAGTGCCTGCACGATATTGCCTGGGTTATTGATGAACATGGTCCCGTTGTGGACCACCGGCGCCGGCTGATTGGTGCCCTCATTCATCGCCCACGTCCACACCAGGCGCAGATCCTGTACATTGTTCGAGGTGATCTGGTTCAGAGTGCTGTAGTTGTTGGCGCGATAGTCGTGCCGGATCATCAGCCAGTCGCTGGGATCGGGGTTGCGCATCATCGCGTCGGTTACCGGCGTGTAGTTCTTCACGTTTCCCGGAATGGTCAGGCCTCGGGGCGCGGCCGCTGCGGCTCCACGGCCGCCTGCAGCAGGTCCGCCTTGTTTGCCCTGCTTGCCCTGTTTCCCCTGTCCACCTTGAACCTGCGCTACAACTTGGCCGGTCACGCTACGAATGGCGACGGTCGAATTCCCGGCAAGCACCTGATTCCCCGCGCGCGCACCGTTCGATTGCAGGATAAACGCGGTGATGTTCAGGTAGTTCTGCTCGCCCAGCCCACCAGGATTGTTTGGCGGCATTGCGCCTTCCATGAAACCGACCAGATCGCCCACGGTGCGATTTCCCCAACTGCCAGTGAACGGCAAACCGGAGAGCGGCAGCGCATTTCCGATTCCCGAAAGATCCGCGGCGTGGCATCCGGAGCAATTAGCTTGATAAGCCGCGCGTCCGGCGTCGGCCTGCTGGGCTGTAAACGGTCCTGCTGTACCTTGTTGCCCAGGCAACTGAAGAACACCGTAGAGAGCAGCGAAAAGGGATATCGGAATAAGAAGCTTTTTCATGAAAGGTGTCTCCTAATGTTGCAGCCAGCCCCACAGCGTACCATCCTTGGGTTTTTCAGTATAGATCTGGACGTAGATTCCGCCCTTTTTCAAATTCTGCAATTGTTCCGGATTTAGATCGGCCGATCCGGTGATTGTCCCACTCATGGCTTTGGTAATCGTAAGGTCGGCAAACGCCGGCCCACGCACACCGGCGACGATGCCGTTCTGGAGCTTCGCCGAAACCGCGTTAGTCTTCAGTCCCTCGAAGGTTCCATTCACGGTAAGTTTCGTGCCGGAGAGGGTGGCGGTGACTGTACCGGTGCCGGCGAGATCGGGCCGCGTCTTGGCGTCGGCAGGCAGCGCGGAGAGCCGTGTCTTGTAGGTGTCACCACTCTGCGCCAAGCTCGGAAGCCCGAACCAGCCTACTCCTAAGCCCACCATTAAAGCCGCAGCAGACCGTAAATACGCCATTTTCCACATCGTCTTTTTCAAAACCGCATTCCTCCCTGGCCGGGGCTCAGCATATCATAAATTACCATCCCAGAAGCCGCATCCGCTCTTGAATGATGGCGCTGTACTGACTCATCCGTTCCGGCTTGCGCCTTCGAGGCGACGGCAGGATAGCGGCCAGCCGCGCCGATTGCTCACGGTTCAGCGCCGCAGCCGTGGTGTGATAGTGAAACTCGGCCGCGGCTTGGGCGCCGAAAACGCCCGGCCCCCACTCAATCACGTTGAGATACAGCTCCAGCACGCGATTTCGCCCCAGAATCATCACCGCCATGGGCGCCAAAGTGTACTCGAAGGCTTTTCTCACCGGATTACGGTGGGTGGTAAAAAAAGATTCTTGACCAGCTGTTGCGGGATGGTGGAAGCGCCAC
Organism: Bryobacteraceae bacterium; assembly: GCA_025980665.1. Taxonomy (GTDB): domain Bacteria; phylum Acidobacteriota; class Terriglobia; order Bryobacterales; family Bryobacteraceae; genus Palsa-187. Next base: position 41,567 of record JAICXC010000005.1, on the reverse strand, counting down.
GGGTCACTTCGCCCGCATCGGCGCTATCCTCGATCACCTGCCGCACCTGGCCCCAGTCGATGCCGTAGTGTTTATAGAAGTTGCCGTCTTCGGCCGCGATCACGGCGTGCTGAAGCGTTGGCGAGATGCGATGAAGCGGCATGAAGGTCTGCCGTTTCTTGTATGTTCCGGATGCGAAGAACGACTCGACGCGCCGCTGGATCTGCACACCAGTGGTCGGGGGATCGATATAGCGCAGGCCCAAAAGCGCGATGGCAAACAGGACATGCAACCCGAGCAGAAGAACTATCGCAGCAACGATTAATCGCTTCCAAAATGGGCGCTTGCGGCGGGGATTGGTTTTGGTTTTTCGCGCCTTATTCAATTGGGTCTTCAATGCACAAGTATGGCGCACCGGCGCAAAAGCCTGCGCTAGACTGTTTCAAGAATGAATCTGAAAAACGCAGTTGCTCTCGTTACTGGTGGAAGCGCGGGAATCGGACACGGCATCGCCAAGAGCCTGATCGATAGCGGCGCGCGTGTCGCGATTACCGGGCGCGATAAAGCCAAGCTCGACAAAGCGGCCAAAGAGTTAGGCGCACATCCCATCCATGCCGACGTCTCCAAGGAGGCCGACGTGCAGCGCACCATGCGCGAGACTCTGGAAAAGTTCGGCGATCTCGACATCCTGGTCAATAATGCCGGCCTCGGTACCTTCAAGAAATTGGTCGATTTCGATCTCGCGAGCTTCGAGCGCACCTTCGCCACGAATGTCACCGGCGCGATGCTGATGGCCCGCGAAGCAGCCAAGCACTTCATCTCCAAAAATCGAGGCAACATCGTGAATATCGGCTCCACAGCGTCGCATCGGGGTGCACCCAACGGTACGGCATATTACGCCAGCAAGTTCGCGTTGCGGGGGATGACCGAATGCTGGCGTCAGGAACTGCGCAAGAACAACATCCGCGTGTTTCTGGTGAACCCCAGCGAAGTGATCACCAGTTTCGGCACGGCGGCGGGCTTCGAGCAGAAAGATAACCCCAGCAAACTGCGGCCCGAAGACATCGCGCATGCGGTGAAGTCGGTGCTCGAAATGGAAGATCGCGGCTTCGTCACCGAACTAACCGTCTTCGCCACTAATCCCGCGGATTAAGTCATTTCTTGATCACAATGCGTGTGCAGATCACCAAGAAGGGGAACGGCTCGGGCGTGCCGCGCTGCGTCCGCGCCGAGGGGTCGGTGACATGGCAAAAGCAGACCGATCGCCACGCTGCGTTCTTTGCGCTGCACGACCTGACGCTTTTCGCGGTGGAAACCACGCTCGGATATCGACGAGGATTTTTTGGACTGATCGCCGAGGGTTGGGAGATTGAGGACACCACCGGAAAAGGCGCTCGCGGGCCTTTGCCGCCGGAAGCGGCGGAGGTCGAGAGCATCGTGGGGCTTTTCGATGCGGAGCGAGCCGGAGGCCAGATCTGGACCGTCGACGAGTTTAACGAATTCGCTGCAATGAAAGGTTCGCGCGAGCTGAGCTTTGACGAAATTGTGCGCGTGAAAAAGAGGCGCAGCGAGCTGTTTCAGCAGTGGTCCGGCGTCGAGCCGGGTGCGATGCTCGAGCTTCAATACGAAACCGCGGCAGTCGCAATATAACCGGACTAACGCTTGACCCGCTTAAAGAAATAGGCCGGATACGTTTGCGTCACGGCAGGCCTATTGGTCGGTGCGCTACCGCGTTCCTCGTTGCGATAAACGAACGGCGTCACGCTTACCAACTCCCAGCCTTGCGAAGCCAGACTCTGGACTTCCTGCTGGGACACCTGCTCATACATTGCCGGTGACGTCTCGCGTGGAAAAACCGACCGCACTTCGTACTGGGCGTAGACCGTAGCGCGGGCTTTGGTCTGTTGAGCCCACACCAACGCTGCCACGATCCCGAGGGCCAGACTGATAACCATAATTCGCTTCATACATAAACGTTGACGAGCCAATCGGCCAAGCGTGCAATCCGTGGGATAATGGCGACTTCCATGGCCACGACATCACTTTCACGACTCGACCGGCTCACGTCGCCCTACGACCGCGAACGTCTGGAAGACGTCGGGTTTATGACCTGCATGACGCTGGTGCTGCTGGGGAATTATTCTCAGACCGGACACTTCGGCGGTCCACTGGCGTATACGCCTTACAACGTCGCGATCCACCTGGCGGGACCGGAACTCGGCGGCCTGCGCTACGACTATCGCCGCCCCAAGCATCCTTATTGCGACAAGTTCATGCTGGCCGGCGGCCACTGCATCCCCACTTGTTACGCCTTGTGGATGATCATGGGCCAGGCTCTTGCCCGTAAGTTCGAAGCGACCGGCAACCAGAAGTACTTCGCCGATCCGCACATAGCGATTTTGCCGATCGACGCGCTCGGGTTCCGGCGCGGCGCGGGTGCGATGAAAACGCTGCTTCAGGACGCCGGTCTCGCGGATCATCCGCTTTTCGCGCAGGCCAAAGCACGCGGCATTAAGGCGCTGGCCGGGCATGCGGAAACGACGGACGTCACCAACGATGTCAACGGCGGACCGTCCGGTATCGGTATCGCCACGGCTGCCGGGAAAGCCGCGTTCTGGGATGTCGTGGGCGCCTCGATCGAAGCCCCGAAAGTGATCGCGTTCGAAGGCGAGTTCGCCATGACCGAAGGTCACGCCCAGGAGCTCAAGACTCAGGCACTCGCACTGAAGGTCGGCAAGCGCCTTCGCGTGATGATCTCCGATAACAATGCGGGCATCGACGATTCGCTCCTCGGCGGAGTGATCGACTCGAAGTACAAAGCCTATGACCTGATCGACCAGTGGTCTTCTTATGGATGGAATGTCTTCGCCGTCGAAAACGGCAACGACTATGACCAGGTCGTGGCGGCGCTCAAGACCATGGAAGATTGGGATGGGAAAGATCGCCGTCCTATCGTGGTCATCGGCAACACGGCCAAGGGTTACTGGCCCGCGGCCATGAACGGCCAGATCCCCGAGGCGGGGCAACAGCTACTGGGCTTCCCCAGCCATCCCTACGCGTTCAAGATGAACTCCGAGTACTTCATCGCGCTGGCCCAAACCTTCGAGAAGAGATACGGCGTCACCTTCCAGGGGATTCGCGATGGTGCGACGAAGGATACGCGCGAGCGGTTGATCCAGTACAAGACCAATATCGACATCGCGATGTCGGTACTCGACAAGAATGGGTTGGGAGACTGGCTGGCAGACCGGTTGGTCGAGATCGGTGACACTCTCAAGGACAATGTGCCGCTGCGAATCGACGTCAAGCACGATCCGTTTCTCGATGAGCGCCTGCGCGTCGCGAATCTTCCCGAAGAACCCCAGAAAGTCTCGGTCAAGAACGAAGTTTCCGGCGCGGAAAAGCAGGTGAACATCACGCTCTTCCGCAAGCCAGGCGAAGTGGCCGGCACGCGGCGCTGCATTTCGGAAATCGTCAAGTGGATGAACTACGTGACTGGGAATCGGTTCCTGACGATCGCTGCCGACCTTTCCGAATCCATCAATCTCGAGCACGGCAGCATGTGGGGCCACTACGATCCGGAAACGAATCCGCTGGGCACGCGCCTCAAGGCAGCGATCCAGGAAGCCGGCAACGTGTCGACCGCCATTGGCCTGGCCGGGCAGAATGCCTCGCTCGATCCCGATAAGTTCGCAGGCGTCTGGGCCATCAGCGGCACCTATGGCGCCTTTACTCCGTTGATGTATACGCCAGCGCGCGTCTGGAGCCAGCAGAATCAGGACAGCAAATTTCGCATGGGTGTCCTCCATATCTTGGTGGCGCATTCGGGGCCCGAGACAGCAGCCGACGGGCGCACGCACTTCGGCATCTTTGCGCCGCAGGTGTGGAAGCTGTTCCCGCGCGGCCAGACGATCCACTTGAATTTTTGGGATTACAACGATGTGGCTCCCGCCTATTTCGCCGCGGCCGAGATCGCCGCGCGCGAAGCGAAAGTCGGCATTATCACGCTCGAAGTAGCTCGTCCGGATTTTCCGGTCGCCGACCGCAGCAAGTTTGCCGACACGGATCTGCGTGCTGCTGCCAAAGGCTTTTACGTGATCCGTGATTTCGCGCCCGATAAACCGCGACACGGCTACGTCGTCACGCAAGGATCGAGCTCCACGGTGAATTTGGTGAGTACGCTGCCGAAGCTCGACGAAGCCGGGATCAACGTGAAGGTGGTCGCCGCGATCAGCGAGGAGCTATTCGATCGCCAACCTGAGTCATATCGGAAAAGTGTCCTTCCGCCTGAGGCGTACTACGATCTGATGGTTGTCAGCACCGGAACCCGCCGCGTATGGCCTTTGCGAGATGTAGCCCCACTGACGGACGAATATTCGCTGACGTCGGATTGGGATAACCAATGGCTTACAGGAGGGCTGGAGGGGGAGGTGATCGCCGAGGCTCATCTGGACCCAAAGTCAATCTTTAACGGGATCCAGCGGTTCGCATCCGAGCGCGATCAGCGAATCAACCGGCAGCGAAATCTGTTAACCGATTAACGCCTCCGCTGATATCGCCAGATTACCGGCCGTGTCTTTCGCCCACAGTTTGACAGTCTTGCCGTCGGGTTTTCCGCACACCACAAACGGCCCCATGTCGAAGAGCGGGCTGACTGCGCGAAAGTTGAATTTCACGACGTTCGCCTGAGGTAAACTTCGTCGCAGAAGATCCATCAAAAGCGTCGCGATTAAAGGACCGTGCACTACCAGGCCCGGATATCCTTCGACCTCGGTCGCATAGCGGCGATCATAATGGATCCGATGCGCGTTGAAGGTCAGCGCCGAATATCGGAACAGCAGCACGTCGTCCGCAGCGACTGTTCGCTCCCAGGCGGCATCGATCGGAGCAGCCTGAGCAGGCGCTGCAGGACCGTGCTCTCGATAGACAATATCGTGTTCCTCGGCCACCGCCACCCCGGCAGAATTCGAGATCTCGTGCCGCACGACGACGAACACCAGTGGCCCGCTGCGCCCCTGCTTCTCCTTGATATCGATCACGCGAGTCTCTCGCGTCATCTGATCGCCAACACGCAAGGGATGATGGAATTCGAGCCGGCTCCCGGCCCACATGCGCCTGGGTAGAGGCACAGGCGGCAGCAAACCGCCCCGGCGAGCGTGACCATCGGGACCCAGGTCCGAAGCCCGATGCCGATCCAGGAAATACAACCAGTGCCACAAGGCCGGCAACGGATCGCCCGGCTGCGGATCTGGATCCTCGCGGTCAAGCGTCGCCGACAAAGCCGCGACGGGTCCCGCGGTTACTGTATCCGTCCGCGTCTCCGTTTTCCCAATCCAATCCGTAAGGCTCATGTTAGACTGGCCGGGACCGTGATGAATCGCCCTGCTCCGGGTTGGCGCATGTGGGTCGCGCCCACCACGATGATGTTGTGCACCCTGCTAGGGTACATCGACCGGCAGGTTCTAGCCGCCCTATCGCCCACTATCCTTTCTGACACCGGAATGACCGCTGGCGACTATGGCTGGGCCGTTTCCGCCTTTTCCGTCACCTACATGATCATGAACCCCGTATTCGGGTCGTTCTTGGATTACATCGGTTTGCGTCGCGGCATGGCAATCGCGGTGCTCATCTGGACCGTGGCAAGTGTGTCCCATGCAGGATTGAACGGCCTGATCGGCTTCGCGATGGCTCGCGCGCTACTCGGGTTCGGCGAAGGCGCGGCCTTCCCTGGCGCTCTGCGCACCGCCGCGGAGGCGCTTCCGCTCAACAAGCAATCGCGAGGCATGGCGCTCGGCTACAGCGGCGCGTCCCTGGGTGCGCTGATCACTCCGCCGATAATCATTCCCATCGCCCAGCGCTACGGCTGGAGATTCGCATTTCTCCTCACGGGATTCCTGGGCGTTCTGTGGCTGATCCTGTGGTGGCGCGTCGCACGGCCGCCGTTCTTGCCAGCGCAAACGGAAGACCGCCGTCCGCTAAAGATCCAGTGGCCCGATCTGCGCGAGCGCCGCGTGTGGATCATTGTGTCGAGCTTCGGATTGGGTGGACTGGCGTTGGGGGTCGCGGCGTATTTGAGCCCGCTGTATCTGAACCGCGCTCTGGGCCTCTCCCAGGCGCAACTGGCCAACGTCTTGTGGATCCCCATGGTCGGCTGGGAAATCGGATACTTCTTCTGGGGCTGGGTGGCCGATCGCTTCGCGGCCAATCAGGATCGCCCGGTCCGGATCTTTGTGCTGCTAACAATTCTCTCCCTGCCGACCGCTTGCATGACTCTGGCCCATTCCTGGATCGTCGCGATCGCCCTTTTCACCTGGTCGACCTTCATCGCCGACGGCTTCGTCGTGATGTCGCTGCGCGTAGGCTCGCGCATCTTTCCTGCGGATCGCATCGGGATGGTCGCTGGAATCGGATCGGGGTCCTGGGGAGCGGTCCAGGCCGTCATTCAGCCGGTTTACGGAGCCTGGTTCGACCGGCATTGGTATGCCGCGACGTTCATTTCGATGAGCTTGTTGCCCTTGGTCGGGACACTAGTCTGGCTGTGGCTCAGCCGGCCGCGGGCTGCTAGCGCTTCCGCTGATACATCTTCAACTGCTCGAGCTGTCCGCGGATAACTCCGTTGCTCGGGTCGAGCTCGACCGCTTTTTCGTAGTAGGTGATGGCGGTCGGATCGTCGAGTTTGCGGGTGTAGGCGAATCCAATCGCCCCGTAAGTCTTGGCCGATTGCGGATAAAACTCCAGGTTCAGCTTGAGCAGCGCGATCGCGTCCTCCGGCCTCCCGGCTGCGAGCGGCTGCGCCACGCCCACCAGCGTATCCTCGCCGAAATCGTATGCGGCCCGCCCGTAAAAATGCTCGCGCAAATCGCGATACTGCGCCGCCGCCGCAGCAGCGCCCTTCTCGCGCAGAGTCTGCATAAGGATTTCTGATAGCTGCCGTGGAATCGGAACGCCATGATGGCAGGTGATGCACTTCACCTGCGCAGTTTGGGCGGCGGGTTTCCCTGTCGAGGCTTGAACACGGGCATTTATATCCCGCGTCATGGCGATCATCTGCCGCGCGATATCCTTCTTAGGCTCGGGTTGCCCGCTGCCGCGCGGGGCCGAGTGGCAGTATTCGCACTGCACTCCTAGTCCCTGCACAATCTCCTGCATCAGCGGCATGATGTCCGCCGGGGGCGTCTGAGCTGCCACATACGCTGCCATCGCGATAAAGGGGAACAGTCTCTTCGGCATGCGACCCAACCTTTATTTGAGATTGATTGTACTCCGGCAGTTTTTTGACCCGCAGTGGCATGGCGTGGTCTCCTCATTTTTCGAGAAGTGATAATCCACCGTAAGCTCCTCGCCTTTGCGGATTTTGCGCAGGCTCATGTAGAGGATGTGCCCTTTCATGATGCGCGAGATCAGATTGGGGCCACAACTATGGTTGATATACTCGGCGCCGCTGCCGCCCACCGAGCCATCCAGTACCCAATAACGATCGAGCGAGAAGTAATATGTGCAATCTCCATGCCCACGCTTCTCGCAGGCGATCGCGCTGATGCGCTCCCCCGTATATTCGATCACTTTACGATTGGCGGGAATGGATTGAGCCGCATAAACTCCGCGGCCGTGGATGCCGGACTGGCGAATCTCCATGCGATAGACGACGGCTGGATGTGTTTTGGGATCGAGTGTGATGGCTTTCATCGTTAGCTTGTGGGTTCCGCATCCAATCTTGCCACGATGCCTTCCAGTCCAGGTTTCGCCGCTGGGTAGCGCGACAAAACTAATGGATCGTGTCCGGGAATCACATGCCGCGGCGATTCCGCCAGCCTGCGCACCGTGTTGAACCCTTCCAGCATCTCGCCCACGTTAAACAAAATCGGATACGGACGCCCTTGTTCCATGTTCGCGTAAAAGTGGCTCGCGTCGGAAGCGACCACGACCCATCCGCGACGTGTGCGAACTCGCACCACCTGCAACCCCATCGAATGCCCTCCGATGTGGTGCAGTGTGACTCCCGGAGCCAGCTCGTCATCGCCATCGTGAAACGCGACGCGGCCTTCGAAGATCCGCTCGACTATGGACGTCACGTCGGAAGCCTCAAAAGGGAATCGTGTCACCCCATGGCACATGTGGCGTCCTGTACAGAACGCCATCTCGCGATCCTGAACGTGGTACCGCGCGGCTGGGAATTCATCCAGGCAGCCGGCGTGATCGTAATGCATGTGCGTGACGATCACATCCTTTACCTGCGCCGGATCGATGCCGATCATCTTCAGCCCTTCGGCAGGCGTCCGAAGCAGCTCGCGCTTGCGTTTGCGCGCCATCTCCGCATTGAAGCCGGTATCGACTACGAACGTTCGCTTTTCACCTACAATTGCCCACACGAAGAAGTCGATGGGCATGGGTCCATCGTGCGGATCGCCGCCCAGAAAGTTCTCGCTGGCCCGCCTTGGATGGTGCGCGTAACGGACCGCGTAGACTTCGTAAGTATCCGGTTCCATCTTGTTATGATCTGACAATGAACAAAGAATTGTATGAAGCCGGATTAGAGGTACGCAAGGCAACCCTCGGAAAGGAGTTCGTCGAGAACTCCATCGCGACCGCCGACGACTTTAACCGCCCTCTGCAGGAGTTCGTCACCGAATACTGCTGGGGCGCTTGCTGGACCCGTCCGGGCCTGCCGCGCAAAACACGCAGCATGCTGAACCTGGCCATGCTCACCGCGCTTAATCGTCCGCACGAGCTCAAGATGCACATCAAGGGCGCGCTCACCAACGGCGTGACCCGGGATGAGATTCGCGAGATCCTCCTGCAAACGGGCGTCTACTGCGGCGTGCCGGCGGCAGTCGACGCATTCCGCACGGCCAAGGAAGTCTTCGCGGAGTTGGATAAAAAGTAAATGGCGAAAGAACGACTTGGTTTCATCGGGGTCGGCCGCATGGGCGACCCGATGGCTCGTAATCTCCTCACCGCCGGGTTCGAGCTCACGATTTACGACACCAGCGCCGCGGCTATCCAACCCCTGAAGGCACTGGGAGCACAGGTAGCGAAATCGCCCCTCGAAGTGGCTTCGGCCGCCGAGGTGGTCATTGTCAGCCTGCCTACTCCAGCCATCGTTCAGAAAGTGGCGCTGGAGATCTCTTCCGGGCCCTCTTCCGGATCGAAGATGAAGATTTTCATAGATGTTTCAACCACCGGTCCAAAGGTCGCTGGGGAAGTCGCTGCGGCGCTCGCAGCCAAGGGCATCACGGCGGTCGACGCTCCGGTGAGCGGCGGGGTCGGTGGTGCGCGCAAGGGAACCTTGGCCGTCATGCTCGCCTGTCCTCGCGATCTCGTTGAACGCGTGCGGCCTGTGCTCGAGCCCATCGGCAAGATTTTCTTTTTGGGCGAGCACCCCGGATCCGGTCAGTTGATGAAACTGGCGAATAACATGTTATCGGCGGCGGCGCTGGCAGTGACTTCGGAAGTCATGGTGATGGGCGTCAAAGGCGGTCTGGATCCAAAGGTGATGCTGGACGTGATCAACTCCGGTACCGGGCGCAACAGCGCTTCGGTAGATAAGTTCCCCAAGGCGATTCTGCCCCGGACGTTCGATTTCGGCTTCGCCATCGGGTTGCTGCTCAAAGATGTGAAGCTGTGCACCGACGAGGCTGCGGGGCTGGGCGTCCCGATGATCTGTGGCAACGCGATCCGCGAGCTGCTGGCGATTACATCCCTGCGTCAAGGTTCGGACGCCGACTTCACTACTATCGTCAAGACCGTGGAAGAATGGGCGGGGGTCGAAGTGAAGGGATGAGAAGGAGTGCGTGCGCTACGGGCGACTCGAGTTCGCAGCGTTGCCGCGACGCACCGCCATGGCCTTATCCAGATCCACGTCCGGTGGAACCACCACGCCGATCCAGGCGAAGATCATCTCATCCCAACTCTGATCGCCCCACTTGACGGTCGCCTTGGGATCCGGATTCATGCGATTGTTCGCCGAATTATCCCAGTGCGCGTCGAGCTTGATTTTCGTGCCCTTGGGCAGCCGCAAGGGCTTGTCTTCGTAGTACACCAATTGCCAGTTGAAGTCGAAACGCGGGACGCTCACCAGCATCTGCGATTCGCCCGTGGGATATTCCAAGTGAATGTCCATATCCTTGCCGCGCAGGTGCATGTGAGGCTGGGAATACACCAGCTCCACCGGCTGATCGAATTCCGCCTCAGCGTGACCCGCGTGATTCGGATCTTCCGGCGGGATGGTGAAGCTCATGTCCGCCACCGGAACAGTCAACAGCCGCTTCTCAGGAGCGCCCTTGGCCAGCACGAATCCAACCTTGGTCTGGTCGATTCCGGCGGCCTTGCCGTTGGCCGTGTAATGCATCTCGAACACCAGGTCGGATCCCGCTGGAATCAGCTTGGCTGCTTTATGGTTTTTGTCGAAATACTCGCCATGCACGCCCGGAACGTATCCCAGTAGCCACTCATTGCTTTGATTTCCGGCCGGCGGCGGCGCACCTGGTGCGCTGTGCGGTGGAACATAAGGTTCACCCGGTTTGGCGTCCTTCATCCAAAGCGATCCCGGGGGACGGACGTGCACGCTGGCGTGATGTACCACGCCTCGATTGCTAGGCCGCACCTCGCCGTCGATTACCCAGGTGTCCTTGGTGAATCCGCTGGGAACCACGAAATAGGTGTACTCGATGGTGCCTGTAGCCGGAACGGTGTAAGGCTTGGGAATCTCAAACACGACGTCCGGCTGGATATTCCAGCCCTCGTGCCACTTGACGGGCACCGGTTTATCTTTCGGGTCGCCCTCCGGCGCGCCCGCGTCAGCCCACGCCGAAAGCGTACTCACGTCCGCATCGCTCAGGCGGCGATCGTTGGCGAAGTGGCCATACTTGGGATCGGCGAACCAGGGTGGCATAACGCGCGTAACCACCGCTGTCTTGATCGCCTTAGCCCACGGCCGTGTGCTGTCGTAAGTGAGGAACGACGACGGCCCGATCTCCCCGGGCCGATGGCAGGTCTGGCAATTCTTCTGCAGGATGGGCAGGACGTCCCTATTGAACGTCACGTCCGCCGCCAGCACTGCGTTTGCCGCCAAAACTCCAGCCATCAAGTATCGCAACATGCCCGCATGTTAGCACGCAAATCGTTGGAGAAAAACGGTCTGGCTGGACCACCATTTTCTCGGAGATCCATTCCGCATAACGATGAGGATCGTCATGGTGGACGATTCGGCGGCAGATCGCAATCTGTGCCGGATTCTTCTGGATGAGGTATACGGTCCGGACCTTGAGTTCTTCGAGGAGTCGGAAGCTCTTACGGGCCTCAGAACCTGCCGCGGACTCGCGCCCGACTGCATTCTGCTCGATTACAACCTCCCGGATATGACCGGCCTCGAGTTTCTCGCCGAGCTGAATTCCGCGGCCCCCCTGCCGGAGCCCGCTTTCCCAGTTGTCATGCTTACCGATTTGAACAGCTATCCTATGGCCCTCGAGGCCCTGCGATTCGGAGCGCAGGACTTTCTGCTCAAAGATCGCATCAGCAGCCATCACTTGGGGCTGGCGATTCTGAAGGCTACGCAGAAGGTAGACCTCATTCGGGAGCTACGTGAGGAACATGCCAGCCTGGTGCGCTCCGTCGCCGAAAAGGATGTATTGCTTAGGGAACTCCACCACCGGGTCAAAAATAACCTGCAAATCATCGCCAGCTTGCTGCGGTTACAAGCCAAGGCGGCTGCGGATGAGGGCGTCACTGCCGTGTTGCGGGAGAGCCAGAACCGGGTGGAAGCCATCGCCATGATTCACGAGCAACTCTATGAATCCGTCGACCTCCGGCAAGTGCACTTGACGCACCAGGCGAATCTTCTGATGACCAATCTGTTCAGCGCCTTCGGCGTGGATCGCGCGCGCATCTCGGGACAAGTGACGGTTTGCCCGCGACCCGACGGGAGTCCGCTGGTTCTACGTGTCGATCAGGCCATTCCCGTCGGGTTGATCCTCAATGAGTTGATCACTAATTCGTTGAAGCATGCATTCCCCGATGGCCGTTCGGGGTCTATCCGCGTGGAGGCGCAAAACCGCGGCGGCAGACTGGATCTGGCGGTAATCGATGACGGCATCGGCGTTCCGGAGGATCTTGCGACCCGGAAAACCAAGTCGCTAGGCCTTCAGATCGTGGAAATCCTCGCCCGCCAGTTTGCAGGGACGTGGGAGTTGAAGCGCGAAGCCGGAACAGTATTTCGTTTGTCCTTTCCCGAAAGGTAGAGCATGCAAGCTGCGAACGCTTACAAGGTGCTGGTGGTGGAAGACGAGGGGTTGATCGCACATGATATCGCCTCGCGCCTGGAAGCCCTGGGTCACCATGTGGTGGCGACGGTGGGAACCGCCGATGAAGCGGTTCAGCACGCTGCCGCTGCCGACCTGGTTCTGATGGACATTCGTATCGACGGCCAGCGCGACGGTATCGCCGCGGCGCAGGACGTTCGCGCGATCCATCACGTGCCGGTTGTGTTCCTTACCGGGCATGCCGACCGGGCCACGCTCGAGCGCGCTAAGGCCGCCGCGCCCTTCGGCTATATCACGAAACCCCTGGGCCCCGCCTCTCTCAACACCTCCATCGAGATAGCGATTTACAAACACCGCATGGAACGCCAGCTTGAGGAACAGGAAGCCTGGCATCGTACCACGCTGGCTTCGGTGGCTGAAGCAATTGTGGTGGCCGACCCTTTCGGGCGGATCCGCACTCTCAACCGCGCCGCAGAATCCTACAGCGGGTGGCCTGCGGCTAACGCTATCGGCCAGCAGCTTGAAACCGTCGTTAGGCTGGTGGAAGAAGATTCCGGTGACGACTTAGGCGATCCCGCCCCTTTGGCAATTCTATCCGGTATGCCCGTGCCTTTGGACCGCGGCTTACGGCTAATCGCACGGGGAGGGCGCGAAATGGCAGTTGAGGGCACGGTGGCGCCCGTGCGATCTTCCTCGGAGACTCTGCTGGGCGTGGTTCTTACCCTGCGCGATGTCAGTGCGCGACGCTGGGAAGAGCGTCAGCTCCGGCAATCCCATCGTGTCGAGGCCGCGGGACGGCTGGCCGCCCGGATTTCCGCCGAATACGCCACACTGCTCCAGATCATACGCAGCCGGACCGGCATCCTCGCCCGCCAACTGGGAGATTATTCTCCAGCGCAGACCGCGCTCGCCGAGATCCGGGAGGCCGCGCTCGCAGCGGAACAAGTCACCGAGAAGCTTGCAGGCTTGGGCGCGCGCCAAGTAGCCCAGCCCGAAATCGTCAGCCTGAACACCATCCTGCGCCGGATGTCGAAGACTATAGAAATGGCGGCCGCCGGGCGCGTGGTGGCGGCCGTCCAGCCGGAACCCGAAGCTGGGCGGATCAAGGCGGACCCTGCGCATATTGAGCAGGTCATCATGAACCTGCTTCTGCACGCCTGCGCCATGGTCCCGGATGGCGGCCGTCTGCTGATTCAAACTAGCCGTACGGAAGCTCCGCAACACGGCGCGCTGGCGAGTTTTGCGTCTCTCCGCATAACTTACGCCGCCGTCGAGCCGGATCTGGACCGTTTGTTCGATCCCGCCGGTAGCGGCCAGAGCGGTCTAGCTTTATCGGTGGCGCACTCCATCGCAGCCGAGCATGGTGGTTATCTTACGGCGCGCGCGGTGAGCGAGGGTACCCGAATCGAACTTCTCTTGCCGCGTGTCTCTGAAGAATCTCTGGTGTTCGATCCGGGTCCCGGCGCGGGACAGGCTCGCACGATTCTCCTGGTCGATGGCCGGGACCGCGTTCGCGCGCAGCTGCACAAGTTCTTCGAATCCGCGGGATACAATCTGCTCGAGGCATCCGATCGAGAAGAAGCGTCCGCGCTCGGCCAGGTGCACGAGGGGCCCCTTGATCTGCTGATTGCCGATGCCGCGGATCGCGATACCATCCTAGTCGAGCTTCATCCCCGGCATCCCGCTCTGGAATGCCTGGCGATCGTGGATTTACCCGAGTCATCGGTGCAGGAAATCCGCCGCCCGTTCACGCAGAATCAGCTCTTGGAGCGAACTGCGGCGCTCCTCCAGCGGCGGCACACTTCGCCCGTCCCCACAGAGGTTCTGCAAGCCCCTCTACCAGCGGAATAGGATTTATTTTTTTCGCGGAGGATCGGGCCTGGTGTCCGGACCTGGCACCGCAAACAGGTTATCCGTCAGCTGCTGGTTCACTGTGACTGATTCCGAAAAAATCTCGTAAATCTTCTCACCATTGCGCTCGCGGTGTATCTGCTGGGGCCACTGGATTCCGTCCGTCATCCGGTAGCGGGAAAAGCGTGTGACTTCCTCCTCGCGATCCTTCGTTTCCGGGTCACGCCATACCCAGGTTTGCTGGACCGGAAGCTTGGTGGTCTGGTGAAAAAACACTTTCACCACCCGGTTTTGCGAGTCCGTGATATTGACGATATCTACCGGCTGATTCTCGATCACGTCTGAGCCTTGCGATTCGAAGATCAAGCCCGGCTCGTGCAGCCGCTCCCGAAATATGTATAGAACGTCGTTCAACGTCGTATCGCGATTCCGTTGGATCCGATCTTTTTCCAGTTCCTTGGGACCACGAAAGGTAACTTCCCAGGCTCCCTCCTGACGGAACAGGACATAGTAGTCCTCATTCTTTCCGAATGCCTGGCGCACCTGAATACCCAGATCGGTTCCCGTACGGTCGGGCGGCACGTAGATGTAGCGAGTGTAGATCTTGGCTATCGACAGTCCGCTGATCTGGTCGTGAAAGAACGAATACGCGCGGCCTTTCTCGATACGATCCTGCATGGTCAAAAATTTCTGCCCGCCCAGCGCCGCAATCGCATCATCGACAACTTTTTTTCCGCGCGTCTCCGCATCCTCGGCGCTCGCCAACGTCGCGGCCGCAACCAGCGTAAATAAGATCCGTTTCATGGCCGTTTACTTAACTCCGCCGCGGTCAGGCCGCGGTTGATTTTATATTCGGAGACAGTGACTTCCAGCATCTTCATGCCGTTCTCTAGTTGGATGGCCTTGTAGGGCAATTTGATACCGGCAACTTCACGCCAGTCCGAAAAGATATCCGTGGTTTCCGCGGGAGCGCCGTTCTGGCCCGGCTCCGTGTAAACTTCCCGCGCAGGTAATCCCGTCGTTGGATCAAAGTCGACTCGCACCCGGAGACTGCCGCTGGCGGTCGCGATCTCAGCCGCGTTATCCCCTATAGCGTTCACTGTAGACGACGAATTGCGATCGGACAGCATCAGTGCGTACGGTTCCCGAAATGTCTCGCCCTGTGCCTGTTTCAGTAGCTCGGCCGGCATCGGCTGCACGCCTTGCGGCGTCGCCACCCATCCGGACCTGCCGTCGGTATAAGCGATGATCTTTCCGAAGGGAAGCTCCTGCTCCTGCCGGAGCTGGTCGGGCGCCAGGTACATGCTGACCTGCTTTACCTTGAATCCGCCCGCAGC
Source organism: Bryobacteraceae bacterium (assembly GCA_025980665.1). Lineage (GTDB taxonomy): Bacteria > Acidobacteriota > Terriglobia > Bryobacterales > Bryobacteraceae > Palsa-187. Next base: position 26,143 of record JAICXC010000005.1, on the reverse strand, counting down.
TTGCTCCAAAGCCAGTTCTGCCGTATAGGTCGCATCTTTAACCGCGGCCAATTTCTCTGCTCCGCCCATGGCCTGTTGGGCGCGTACGAGCATCTGCTTCCCACGCGCGAGGCTCCCAGCATCCGATTTCGAAAGCTCCTGTTTCGGCTCTGGAATGGTCAGATCGAGCTCCGTGACCTTGCCCAGCGTCGTCAGGGGCTTCCCGAATTCCTTGGGATTCCCGACCATGACAATCGCCAGCTCCTCGGGATGGATATGCGCTCTCGCCACGCGCAGTACGTCCGCGCGCGTCACTCCCGCGACCGCCTTCTGGTACTGGAACAGGAAATCCTTGGGATATCCGAAATACTCATAGCGCATCACCCGATTGAGTGTCTTCGAGGGGCTGTCGAAGAAGAACACGAAGCTATTGAGCACCGCCTGCTTGGCTTCCTCCAATTCCTTTTCCGTCACCTCCGTACTGCGAAGCTTTTCGACTTCCTCGCGGATCGCCTGCGCGGTCTCCACCATGGTCATGGATTTCGTGCTGCCACTGATACGGAACGTTCCCGGAAAGTTGTAGTTCGCCCCCCAGCTTGCGCCAATGCTGTAGGCATAACCGAGCTGCGTGCGGATCCTCGAGACCAAGCGGCTGCTGAAGCCTTCTCCCAGAATGTTGGTGGCGACTTCGAGCGCGGGATAGTCCGGATCCCGTAGCGTTCCCCCCAATTCGCCGATAGAGAAAAACGTCTGCGTGACATCTTCTTTCGTCGCGAAATAGACCCCCGGAGCGGGCTTGGCGGTTACCGCGGGGAACGGCGTCACCGGAGATTGCTCCACCTTCCAGGCGCCGAACAAATTCTCCAGCTTGTCACGCATCTCCACCGCATTGAAATCGCCATACACGGCCAGCATGATGTTCTTGGGGAAGTAGTAGCGCTGATAGAAGGCGATCAAATCTTCGCGATGAATACGCGCAAGGTCCTCGTATTCGGGCTGCCAGCCGTAGGGTGTATCCCGCCCATATAGGATGCGTGTCAGTTCGCGGCTGGGAATATCGGCGGCGTCGTCATTGCGCCGGGCGATGGCGCTACGGTACTGCGTCAGCGTCAGATCCAGTTTGTCCTGGCGGAACTCCGGATTCGTGAGCACATCTCTAAACACTGTGAGCACCTGATCGGTGGTCTCCTTCAATCCGGAAAAGCTCACGCTCGCGCTGCTTTCATCCATGCCCGCTTCTACGGTCCCGGCGATATTCTCCAACTCCTCGTCGATCTGGTCGCCGGTCTTCGATTTAGTGCCGCCGGACCGCAGCACGTCCGCCATCACTTGGGACAGGCCCCGCTTGTCCGGTGGATCGAACAGATTTCCGGTGCGAATCATGGCCACGCCCCGGATCAGTGGGAGCTCATGATCCTCGAGCATCAGCACGCGCATGCCGTTCGCCAGCGTGACCTCCGCTGGTTCGGGAATCTTAACTTGGGGAAGCGGCGGATATTTCAGCGTTTTATAAGTGGGAACCGGCTGTGCGGCGGTCTGTCCCAATGCGACAGCTACGAAAGATACCGCCAAGAGTAAGCGCTTCATTTCGCATCTCCTTTTGTTGGAGCGTACGTGAACACTACCGTCCGGGTACCCTCCAGCAAATACTTCTGCGCGACGCGCTGTACATCGTCCGCCGTCACCTGGTTGTATTCATCGAGTTCGGTGAACAGCTTGCGCCAATCACCGTAGCCCGCTTGATAAGCACATAGTTCAGCCGCCAGGCCGGCGTTGCTATCCAGCTTCTGAATCAGCGCCGCGCGGAGATTGATTTTCACCCGCTGGAGCGCCGCTGCGTCCGGCTTTTCTTTTTTGACTCGATCGACGATTTCGTAGACTGCCTTCTCCATTTCATCGACAGTGTGGCCGCTGTTGGGAACCACGAAAAACAGGAATAGACCCGGATACTTGCCGCCTGGATAAGTGGCATAGCTGGCGGCACCCAGCGCGATCTTCTTGTCCCGTACCATTTCCTTGTAAATAATGCTGGTTCGTCCCCCAGAGAGAATCTGCTCCAGCACATCGAGTGCGGCATTATCTTTGGAGTACTGATCTGGCCGCTTATAAGCGATAACAAGAAACGGTTGCGCCGGCGATGCCACCATCACGCGCTTTTCACCGTTCTGTGGAGGCTCCACCGTGTCTACCAACGGCGGCGTTGGACGCGCCGGAATCCGTCCAAAATACTTCTCGGCGAGTTTTTTCGCCTCAGCTGGATTCACATCGCCCGCGATCCCGATGGTCAGATTGGACGGCCCGTAGTAACGTTTATAAAACGCTTCCGCATCCGTCGCGCGCAGGCTCTCAATATCGCTGGCCCAACCGGCAGGACTGTTCTTGTAAGGATGCGCCGCAAACGCTGTCGAGTCGAGCGCCTCGATCAACTGCCCCTGCGGACTTGATTCGATTCGCATGCGCCGTTCTTCGCGCACCACGTCGCGTTCTTTGTAGAACTCGCGAAACACCGGATGCAGGAAGCGTTCCGATTCCAGCAGAAACCACAGCTCGATTCGATTCGATGGGAAACTATAGAAATACGTGGTTTCATCTTCGGCCGTGCCTGCGTTCATCCCCACACCGCCGTTCGATTCCACGATGCGGTCGTATTCGTTCGATTCCACGTAACTATCCGCCTTGGCGATAGCGGCTTTCACCTCAGCTTCGAGCACCTCGATTTTCTTTGGGTCCGCCCGGAAGGCCTTATTACGCTCGGCGTCCAGGCGATCGTAGACCTCCTCGATGGCGTCCAAGGCTTTCTTTTCCGCCGGCCAGTTCTTGGTGCCGATGTTCGGGGTGCCCTTGAACGCCATGTGCTCGAACATGTGCGCCAGCCCGGTGCGTCCCGTGGGATCGTCGACCGCCCCCACATTCGCATAGGTATGAAAAGATACTACCGGCGCGTCATGGCGCTCGATCACCAAAAACGTCAGGCCATTGGCCAGCCTGAATTGAGTGACTTTCTTCTCGAAATCCGGGAGGCTCTGGGCAGCCAGGAGGCCGGAGACCAAAACGAAGGCGAGGATGCGTAACCGCATGCATCCAGGGTATCAAGGCCGCAAGAGTATACTGAAGTCAGTCGATGGATCACAATCAGCTTTACATCCTGGCCATTGCCAATGTGCCAACGATGATCACCGTGCTAATCGGGATCCTGCTAAACAACGCTCGCTTCAACGATCTGAACTTGCGAATGACGTCGATGGAAGGCCGCCTAGGCGGATTGGATACGCGGTTTAACAGCTTCGAGAACCGAATCGATAGCCGAATCAGCAACTTGGAAACAAAGTTCGATACGCGTTTCGATCTCGTGTTAAGCAAGGTTGTCGAAATTGACAACCGCTTGACGCGTATCGAAGCGCAGGGCCACTAAGCCCTACTTCAATTCCAAAATCTCTTTCTCTTTCGCCTTCGATGCCGCATCCACCTTGCTGATATAGACGTCGGTCATCTTCTGGGTCTCTTCCAGCGCCCGTCGTTCTTCGTCCTCGCTGATAGCCTTGTCCTTGAGGAGCTTCTTCAAGTGCTCGTTGGCGTCCCGACGCACGTTGCGCAGCGCCACGCGGTGCTCTTCCGCCACGTGATGCAGCCGCTTGACGATTTCCTTCCGTCGTTCCTCTGTGAGCGGAGGAATGGGCACGCGAATCATCTTGCCGTCATTGGCTGGATTCAGGCCCAGATCGGATACCCGGATGGCCTTCTCGATCGCTCCAATTTGCGAGACATCCCAGGGCGTGATCGTGATGAGGGTTGGCTCCGGCACGTGCAGGTTGGCAACCTGGTTGAGCGGCGTGGGCGAGCCATAGTAATCGACACGAATATTGTCGAACACGCTCACCGAAGCGCGCCCCGTGCGGATGCCCGCAATGGTGTGTTGCATATCGCCGATGGACTTGTCCATCCGCGCCTTGGCGCTGTTCTCGACGTCTTTGACGTTCTTGAAATTTTGCCCCGCGGGGGCTGCAGTTGGTTCAGCCATAAGGTTTAGTTAATTAGTGTGCCGATAGGTTCGCCCATCGCCATACGCATTATATTGCCCCGGACGTTCAAATTGAAAACCAGAATCGGCATATGGTTGTCGCGGCACATGGCCACGGCCGAAGCATCCAGCACGCGCAGGTTGCGCGACAGCACGTCGGAATACCCGATTTCCGAAAAACGCGAGGCGTCCGAGTGCTTCAACGGGTCTTTATCGTAGACGCCGTCCACACGCGTGGCCTTCGCGACTACTTCGGCGTGGATTTCGAGGCCACGCAGAGTGGCGGCCGTATCCGTCGAAAAATATGGATTCGAAGTGCCCGCGGCGAAGATCACCAGCCGGCCCTTCTCCAGATGCCGGATGGCTCGCCGCCGGATGTACGGTTCGGCCACCGAACGCATCTCGATCGCGGTCATCACGCGAGTGGGGGAGCCTGCCTTCTCCAGAGCATCCTGCAGCGCCAGAGCGTTGATCACCGTGGCCAGCATCCCCATGTGATCCGCGGTCACCCGATCCATTTTCTGCGCGGCTGCCGCCACCCCACGAAAGAAGTTTCCACCGCCCACTACCAGGCCGATCTGAACCCCGGATTGCGCTACTTCCGCGACTTCGGCCGCCAGTGCTTTCACGCGTTCCGGATCGATGCCAAAGGACGCTTCTCCGGCGAGAACTTCACCGCTGAGCTTGAGAAGAATACGACCGTAGCGTGGCACGAGCTACTCGGCCGAGGGAGTTTCGGAACCGGTCGTATCCGCCGACACGGCGTCACCGACTTTGAATCGCACAAAGCGCGAAACGGTGATATTCTCGCCGAGCTTGGCGATCTTTGCCTTGATCACATCGGCGATGGAAGTGGTGTTTTCCTTGATGAAGGGCTGCTCGTACAGGCACACCTCTTCGTAGTACTTGTTCATGCGGCCCTCGACAATCTTGTCGACCATCTTCTCGGGCTTGCCCTCGGCGAGCGCGCGGCTGCGCTGGATGTCCTTCTCTTTGTCGAGCGCCGCCTGGGTGACTTCCTCTTTGCGAATGAACTGCGGATCGGCCGCGGCCACCTGCATGGCCAGATCGTGCACCAGCTCCTGAAAATCGTCAGTGCGTGCAACGAAGTCTGACTCGCAGTTGACCTCGATCATCACGCCCAATTGTGCTCCCGGATGGATGTAGCTGGCAATCACGCCCTGCTTGGTGGTTCGCGCCGACTTCTTGGATGCCGAAGCAATTCCCTTCTTGCGCAGCACCACTTCAGCTTCGCCCAAATCGCCCTTCGCTTCAACTAGCGCGGCTTTACACTCCATCATCCCGGCTCCGGTTCGCTCGCGGAGCTGCTTTACTAACTGTGCACTGATCTCCATAGATTCCTTTTAAAACGCTTAGGGCGTGGCGTGCCCCGCCCCTACACCGGATCGTAGGGGTCGGGCATTGTTTACCCGCAGCCGGCCCGACTCTACCTAATGTTTACGGATTTCCGCTCGACGCTTCGTCGGCCACGGCTTCCGACACCGGTCCCTTGCGCGGCAGCGAAGTCGACGGCAGATCTTCGTCCGGCATGCTCTCCGACATGAGCTGGGCGGCGTATTTCGGATCGACGTATTCCGAATACTCCGGCATCTCTTCCACCGGAGCTTCATCTCCAGTTTCCGCGATCTTCTCGGGAACGAAATCGTGCTCAGTGGCCAGTTGCCGGCCTTCGATAACCGCGTCCGCGATCTTATTCGTGAACAGGCGAATCGCGCGCAGAGCGTCGTCGTTGCCCGGAATCACGTAATCTACTTTGTCCGGATCGCAGTTGGTGTCGACTACTGCGACCACCGCGATACCCAGCTTGCGGGCTTCTTCCACCGCGATCGCCTCTTTATTTGAGTCGACCACGAACAGCAGATCCGGCAGACCATTCATGTCTTTGATGCCGGCCAGGTTCTGGTTGAGGTGCTTGCGCTCGCGCTCCATGCGCACGATTTCTTTCTTGGCGCGCCCACCCCAATCGCCCGCTTCAGCCATGGTGTCCAGCTCCTTCAATCGCTTGATGGATTTCTGAACCGTGGTCATGTTGGTAAGCAGGCCGCCCAGCCAGCGCTGGTTCACGTAAAACTGGGAGCACCGGAGGGCTTCTTCGGAGATGGCCTCCTGCGCCTGGCGCTTGGTGCCCACAAACAGAACGGTCTTGCCTTGGGCCGCCATTTCGCCCACGTACCGCATGGCGTCCTTGAACAGTTTCAGTGTTTTCTGCAGGTCAACGATGTAAATACCATTGCGTTCGCCAAAGATGTATTCTTTCATCTTTGGATTCCAGCGCTTGGTCTGGTGCCCGAAATGAACGCCTGCTTCGAGCAATTCCTTCATGCTAATCGACGGCAAAATTCCTCCTTCTGCCTATTTTTTGGAACCCGGGTCTACGGTCCAAAGCGGGATTTGCAGCCCCGGGGTTGCTGAACTAACTACCGGCCGCGAATGAACGCAAGTAAACGCCAACAAAAGTCGCGTCCACTGGCGAGGATCATGCGGCTAACGCTTCGAGAACTGGAATCGCTTGCGGGCGCCCTTCTGCCCGTACTTCTTGCGCTCATGCTGGCGCGCATCGCGCGTGAGCATACCCAGCTCTTTCAATTTCCCGCGCAGCTCCGCGTTGAACTCGATCAGTGCGCGAGCAATGCCCAGCTTGGCGGCTCCGGCTTGCCCATTGGGGCCGCCGCCGGCTGTGGTGATCCAGATATCGAACTTCTCGGCCGTTTCGGTGGCCAACAGAGGCTGCCGCACAATCGCGCGGGCTGCCTCGCTCGGGAAGTAATGTTCAAAGGCGCGGCTGTTTACCGTGATCTCGCCCTTCCCGTCCCGCAGGAAGACTCTCGCGACCGCTCTCTTGCGGCGCCCTGTTCCAACATGCTGTACGAAAGCCAATTTGGTCAGATCTCCTTACGAGGCAGCCAGTGCCACTGGCTTTTGCGCTTGGTGCGGATGCTTCGGACCGGCGTAGACTTGCAGCTTGCGGTACATTTGTTTCCCGAGTTTGCTCTTCGGGAGCATGCCTTGGACTGCTTCTTCCACCATCCGCGTGGGACGGGTCGCCCGTACCTTCCGCGCTTGAGTTTCCGTTAAGCCGCCCGGATATCCCGAGTGCCGGCGATAAAGTTTTTGCTCTTCTTTGTTTCCAGTCAGCCGAACCTTGGCCGCGTTCACCACGATCACGTGGTCGCCGGTATCGAGGAACGGAGTATAGGTGGGCTTGTGCTTGCCCATCAGAATCTTGGCCGCCTTACTGGCGATCCGGCCCAGCACCGCTTCTTCGGCATCGATCAAGTGCCATTGGCGCGTGATGCCTTCGGGCGATGGAATTGAGGTTTTCATGAAGACAGACGTACTCCTGCGAGTTCTAGAACCTCATTGAGCTTACCGGATTCCGGCGGGCGCTGTCAAACCAACGGCCAAAAGGGGACAGCTCCCTATTTCCTCAGAATCAACTAGTGTACTGAATTCTCGGCTTGTCCCCTTTTAGCTCCCAGATCGGGGGGTATAATTCGGATGATGCGGCTCGTACTTACCGCCCTACTCCTTGCGTCGGCCGCCTTCGCCGGGATCGTCGACGACGTCCGCGCAGCAATTGACAAGGGCGACTACGCGGGAGCGGATCGTTTGGTTCAGGCCTACCGGCGCGCCCACGGAGCCGATTCTGAGCTGGCGGCCGCCATAAGTTGGCAGGCGCGTGGTGCTTTGGCGGCTAAGAAATTCGATCGCGCCACCGCCTATGCGGAACAGACTCGGCAGATGGCCCTCCCTAATCTGCGTGGACCGCGCGTGGGTCGCGAGCGATGGCTCTATGCAATGGGGGCTTCGATCGAGGTGCAGGCGCAAGTGATGGGCGCGCAAGGAGAAAGCGCCGAAGCGGTCGCGTTTCTGCGTACCGAGATGAAATCCTACACCGGCACCTCCATACAGGAGCGAATTCAGAAAAACATCAACCTGCTAAGCCTGGAAGGCAAGCCAGCGCCGGAGCTGGATACGACCGTATGGTTCGGCCGCAAGCCTCCCTCCATCGCCAGCCTGCATGGCAAGCCGATTCTGCTGTTCTTCTGGGCACATTGGTGTCCCGATTGTAAAGCCGACGTTCCCATCATTGCCGGGTTGATGAAGAAATACGGCCCGCGAGGACTGACGCTCATTGGGCCGACCGAATACTACGGCTACGTGGCCGACGGTGCCGACGCGCCTCCCGCAGTCGAAAAGCCCTACATTGAAAGCATCCGCCGCCAATTCTACGCGCCGCTGGGCGATTTTCCCGCGCCATTAAGCAACGCGAACTTCGCTCGCTATGGTGCTAGTTCCACGCCCACCCTGGCTCTGGTGGATCGCAAGGGAATCGTGAGCTGGTACCATCCGGGCGCGGCTACCGAGCGGGAACTATCCGTGCAGATTGAGAAAGCATTGCGATGACCAGGCGGGCGTTATTTCTAGCGGCGTTGTTTGTGTGGCAGGTGCCCGCATATCAGGCGCCTGCCACTCATCCGGTCTCCGGACGCAAGATCGCCGGCGTGATGGGCATGAGCGGCGCCGACTGGCTAGTCCGGCCCGAACGCGAAACCGAAGAGCAGCCCGAAAAAGCGTTGGATGCCCTGAACCTAAAGCCGGGCATGGTCGTGGCTGATATCGGCGCGGGTGTCGGGTATATGAGTCTGCGCCTAGCCAAGCGCGTAGGTCCTTCAGGTAAGGTCTACGCTAACGATCTTCAGCCGGAAATGCTCGCAAGATTGCGCGAGAATGCCGCGAAATCGAAGATCGACAACGTGATCACGGTGCTGGGCGACGTTGCCGATCCCAAGCTGCCTGCGAACACCATGGACCTGGTTCTACTGGTCGACGTTTATCACGAGTTTTCACAGCCGCAACAGATGCTGCGGAAAATCCGCGAAACCCTCAAGCCCGATGGACGTTTAGTTTTGCTCGAGTACCGCGCAGAGGATCCCAACGTTCCCATCGTCGCCGAGCACAAGATGACCGTAGCGCAAGTCAAAACAGAGCTTGAGGCGGAAGGATTCGTCTTGCAGCCGGTGATCGAGACCCTTCCGCGTCAGCACATTCTCATCTTGAGGAAAGCGTCAGCGAAGGCAGCTGGCGCACATTAGCGACGGCCTCGATCCTCGTCCGGATAGCGGTGATAATGTTCGCCGCTCTGATCGTAGCCGTCGTCCGGTATGTTCACCAATAGCGGCTGATCGAGTCGAAAATTCACAATGCTTTCGGCCGGCACGCGAACTTCTCGACCCTGCGTGGCAATTTCGCTCCCAGCGCCCGCAGCCGCACCGGCCGCCGCGCCAATGGCTGCTCCTTTACCTCCGCCCGCGATAGCGCCAAGAATAGTCCCCAGCACTGCTCCGCCGCCAACGAACTGGCCGGTGCGCTTGTTGGCACCCACGCCGTCCCGGTCCGAACTTTCGATTCCCTGTGCTTGCGTGTCAATTCCGTAACGCTGGCCGTAAGCCGTGACGGACTCGATATCAAGGATCAGATCGTTGTCGCGGGCCCGCCGGACAATTAACTCAACATCCGATCCCCGCGGTATTGCGATTTGCCCGTCGCTACCTCTAACGTCGTCCGCAATCCGGCCGTAGTAGACACGTCCATCGCGTGAATGCGTCTCAATCGGCTCATTGGTTCGAACCGACAAGTTGGTCCCCGGTTCTACCCGGCTGACAGGATCAGAAGGATACTGAGCGTCGTTTAGTGAGAACTCCGCCTGGCAACCGCGATCTACCCAGATTTCCCGACGGTTGTAACCCCAGCTGAAACCTTCTTCACATTGAGAACCCCGCAATTCTCGAAGAAGCGTCACGCCGTGGCTGGTATCCGCTCCGCACGTCGCCCGCCTCCCGTTTGCCGATGAACAGGTCATCGTGCGGTCTTGCGCTTGGGCGACCGGCGGAGCCGCCAGCGCCCACCCGATTCCTAGGACCCCGGTCAGCGCTGTCGCCAGCCAAGGCGCGAATTCTTTGGTTTCTTTGGTCATAAACGTCCCCGCTAAGGATGGAGTGCAAGTTCCTGTCCAAAGGCAAAAGCCCTTTGATTTCTGTGGGGATAAATCGAACACGGAAGCAGGCGTGCAGATATTACCTATAACCGCTGTTAGAGTGACTCTTATGCGCTATCAATTCCTGGTGGACACCTACGCAACAGAGCGGCTCAAAGTACTGAGCGTATGGGGTATGTTCCGCGATGAAGATTTGCCCATTCGGCCGCATCCGACCGATCCGCGCGGCCGCAATTTCCTGGAGCAGATGCAACACCAATGTCTCAGCGAAAACGCGTGGTTCTGCAACATGTTGGGAATTGATGTCGGGGCTCCGCCACTCCCGCGGGAGGAAACTAGGCTTGGGTTCGTTTTGCAATACAGCGACGATTCCGCAAAACGTCTGGAAGTTTTGCGATCGAAAACGGATGACGCCTGGTGGGAGCAGGAAGTCGCGTTCTTTGATGTGCAGCGCAGCCGGGCCTGGATCATGGTCCGTCGTATCGCCCACACCTCGCATCATCGGGGCCAGCAAATGGCGATGCTCCGGATGCTTGGCCGGGACGTGTTTAGCAACTATGGTCCGACGGCCGATACAGGGGAAAAGGTGATTTACAAGCCGCTACCGTTATAATCCCGGAGCATCCCCGGACATGTAGCTAGAAACTCACGCCGCAGCATAACTCCAACGGTTCTACACCTACAATAGACAAGAGGAACTTATATATGCAACGAACCGCAGACGCAAAATGGCAAGGTGATCTTAAGACCGGCACGGGCGAGATATCGATGGCGAGCGGCATATTGTCGCATGTGCCTTATTCATTCCACAGCCGCTTCGAGCAGGGGAAGGGAACCAATCCGGAAGAGTTGCTGGCCGCCGCACATGCTGGCTGCTTCACCATGGCACTCTCGAATCAACTCGCACAGGCAGGATTCAAAGCCGAAAGTCTCGAGACTACCTGCACCATCACTTTAGACAAGAAAGACGACGGGTTCGGGATTACCGAAAGTCATCTGGAGTTGAAAGCCAAGGTTCCAGGTATCAGCCGCGAAGCGTTCGATAAGGCCACTGCTGGGGCGAAAACCGGCTGTCCTGTCTCCAAGCTCTACAACACCAACATCACGTTGAACGCGACACTTTTGTAGGGTTACTCACAACGAAGTGCGTCCATCGGACTCACTCGAGTCGCACGACGGGCGGGGAGCCAGACCGCCAACAGAGCCACGACGCTCAACAGTAACGGCACGCCGATGAATACCAGAGGGTCGCGGGCCTTCACGCCATACAGCAGGCTCGCGATCAGCTTGGTGAGTCCGAACGCGGAACCTACGCCGATGACGACTCCGATCAGTGCCAGGCGCATGCCTTGGAAGATCACCATATTTCGTACCGATCCGTATTCGGCGCCGAGCGCGAGCCGGATTCCGATCTCCTGCGTGCGCTGTTCCACGGAATACGCCATCAGGCCATAAATCCCGATGGCCGCGAGCAGCAGGGCCGTGGCGGCAAAAATCGTCAGCACCAGCGTGTTGAAATCTGTGTTGGCCGTGGAACGGGACACCACCTCGTCCATGGTGCGAATCGGCGCCAGCGCCAAGCCTCCGCTAACGTCGCTCAATTCCTTCTGAATGGCCGGGATCAAGGTATGAGGCTCGACATGCGTCCGCACGATCCAGGCCAGAGGCGTGAGGCGCGCGTTCAGTGCGTTAATCCCATCCGGAAGCTGCGCTTGGGGAATATACATGGTGGGTCCCGGATTGCTGTTTAGCCCGTTGTCGCGAATGTCGCTGACCACTCCGACGATTTGTCGTGGCGGATCGTCAAATTCCGGTCCCACCCCTTTCCCGATTACGATTTGATCGGCCAGGGGATCGCCCTTCGGCCAGTATTGTTTAGCCATGGCCTGATTAATGACGGCCACCGGGGTTGCCCCGGTCGCATCCTGATTGGTGAATGCGCGCCCCCGCAAAAGCTGGATCTTGAACACGTCGAAATATTCCGGGGAAGTAATCATATACCGTCCCCCATTCTGCGCAGCACCCTCAACCGGACGTCCCACGATAAGGAAGGGAAGGCCGTAGCCGCCCTCGAGCGGAACGCAGCAGGTAGCGCCGGCGGTTTCGACGCCGGGCAAAGCCTTCAGGCGCTCGGTACCCAGGCGCACCAGTTGATCGACACCTGCCGTCTTCGCGAAGCGGGGTCCCGTGAGCGACATCCGCAGTGTCAGCACGTTGTGCGAATCGAAGCCCGGATTCACCCCGCGAAGTGCGGTGAAGGTCCGCAGGAGCAGCGCGGCTCCGATCAACAGGATCAGAGCTAGCGCGGTCTCAGCGACTACCAGGATCGAACGTGCCTTGTTCTGGCGAAAGCTGGTACCGCCCTTACCGGTGGATTCCTTGATGGTGCTGCTGAGGTCGGTACGCGAGGCCTGAAGCGCCGGAAAGAGGCCGAACAAGATACCGGTGGCCACGGAAATTCCAAGCGTGAACAAAACTACTCGCATGTCCATCGCTACGGCACTGCCTTGGAGCCCTACGCGAGGGATATTCCCGGGATTCAAACTGAGAATGCCGCGAATGCCTGCGAATCCCAAGATCAGTCCAAACACGCCTCCAGCAATGGAGAGCACAACGCTTTCCGTGAGTAGCTGACGAATGATTCGTCCACGTCCGGCTCCGATCGCGGCGCGAATTGCGATTTCCCGCCTCCGTCCTGTCGCCCGCGCCAGCAGAAGGTTGGCGACGTTGGCGCATGCAATCAGCAGCACGAAGCCCACCGCGCCGAGCAGAACCCAGAGAAGCGTACGCACTCCGCTCACCAGCACTTGACTCAAGGGCTGGACGCCAAAGGTGCCCTGCGGACCGAGACTGTTGGGATAGTTCTTCCGAAAGCCCTCCGTGGCGGCCTTGAGCTGTTCATTGGCGGCTACCAGGGACACGCCGGGTTTCATACGCCCCGCAACTTGAAAGTAGTTCCCCTGGTCGGTGCTATACGGATCCAGCCGGAACGGCACGTATACGTCGGGGGGCTGATCGATCTCAATCTTCAAGCTGGGGCCAACCACTCCGATGATTTCGTGGGGGGATCCGCTGAGCGTGATGGTTTTGCCGATCACCGCGGGATCTGCCGCAAAGCGGTTCTGCCAGAAGCCATAGGCCAGAACCGCGACATCGCGCCCACCAGGGCGATCTTCGTCCTTCGTAAAGGTCCTTCCGTAAACCGTCGTCGCTCCGAACAGAGGGAAGAAATCGGCGCTGGCTTGAGTTTCCTGAATCTGTTCCGGCAGATCCCCGGCTTTGTAGTTGGCGACGCCGAAGCGCCATGCGGCTACATCCTGGAAGGACTGCGTCTGGGATCGCCAGAAGTTGAATTTGACGGGCGAAGCGCCCGGGCCGGATCCTTGCGGCGACACGTTCATGAACATAACAATCCGCTCGGGGTCCGGGAAATTCACCGGCTTCAATAGAACCGTGTTGATGAGAGAAAAGATAGCCGTATTGGCTCCAACGCCGAGCGCCAACGCCAGTATTGCCGTGATGGTGAACGCGGGAGCGTGCACGAACATCCGGATGGAGTGCTTCAAATCCTGCAGAAAAGATCCCATGTGCCGGCTCCTGCTGAATCTATACGGTCTTGCGCCGGAAAGGTTTCCAAAAAAGATCTATTCGCAGCGCAGTGCGTCGGCCGGATCAATCAGCGCGACCCTCCGCGCCGGGAGCCAAGCGGCAAGCAGAGCCACCATGATCAGCACGACCGGCACGGCGATGAATACCAGCGGGTCGCGTGGCTTGACGTCGATCAGGAAGCTCGCGAGAAAGCGCGTCAGGCCGTAAGCGGCGGCGACTCCGATCGCGACTCCGAACAGCACCAGGCGCATCCCTTGCGCCACGATCATATTGCGAACGCTGGCGCGGCCTGCGCCCATCGCAAGGCGGATTCCAATCTCCTGAGTGCGCTGCTGGACCGTGTAGGCGATCAGTCCGTAGATGCCGATCGCGGCCAACAATAATGCCGACGCTCCGAAGATGAGCATCAGAACCGCATTGAAGTCCTGAGTGGCGGTGGATCGCGCCAGGAACTCATCCATGGAACGGATTCCGGTGACCGGCAAACCGCCGCTCACTCGCTGTAGCTCGCCCTTCATGGCCGCGCTTAAGGAATGCGGCTCCGCGTTGGTACGCACCATCCATGTGAATGGCTGTCGTATCAGGTAAGTCAAGAAGCCGCCGGCTTGCTCCACTGGCGTATAGATGGTCAGCCCCGATTTAGGATCCTGGCTCTCTTGTTCGTCGGCTGCAATCCCGACAATCTCCATCGGGCCGCCCTCGTTCGGCGAGCCCTTGGCGCCCAGACTGATCCGCGCGCCCAGCGCCTCGCCATTCGGCCAGAACCGTCGGACCATCGCCTGATTGACGATGGCCACCAGGGGCGCCCCCACGCTGTCACGGTCGGTGAATTTCCGGCCGCGGGTAATCGGAATCTTGAATACATCGAAGTAATCGCGTGAAACCGTTGGAATCGCGCCATATGCGTGGAAGGCACCGTCAAGCGGCAGACCGGCGATGACGAATGGTCCGAAGGGAACGCTTCCCATGGGGAGGCAGCAACCCGAGGCAGCCGCTTCCACTCCCGGTAAAGCCCGCAGCCGCTCGGTGCTCGATCGCACCAGCTGAATCACGTCCGCTGGTTTCTGGAAACGCTCGCCCGAAAGCTGTATTTGCATCGTGAGCACGTTGTGCGGGTCGAACCCGTGATCGGCTGTGTGCATCGCGACAAAGGTGCGAATCAGCAGCCCGGAACCAGTCAGCAATACGAGTGCGAGCGCCATTTCGCCGACCACTAGCAGGGAGCGAGCCTTGTTCTGCCGGAAGCCGCTGCCGGTGCGGCCTCTGCCCTCCTTAAGAGCGGTACTTAGATCCACCCGCGCCGCCTGAAATGCGGGGATGAGGCCGAACAGAATCCCGGCTGCGATGGAGACGGCTATCGCGAACGCCACAACCCGCCAGTCGGCCGTAACGTTGACGCCATTGGGCCCGATACGGGGAATGTTGCCGGGATTGAGCGCCAGGATCGCGCGAATGCCAAGCATCCCCGCCAGCAGGCCCAGGGCCCCACCGGTGAGCGACAACGTAACGCTCTCCGTGAGAAGTTGGCCCATGATTCTTCGCCGGCCGGCACCCACGGCCGCGCGGATAGCGATCTCGCGCCTCCTGCCCGTGGCGCGAACCAGCAAGAGATTCGCAACGTTCGCGCACGCGATGAGCAACACAAAACTGACCGCGCCCGCCAGAATCAGTAAAGACGGCCGCGCCTCGCGGACCAGCACATCGCGCATGGGTTGAACCGCGAAAGTGTATCCCGGAAGCATCGTCCCGACGCTCGGAAATTTGCGCAAGAAATCTTCGGAGGCCACTTTCAGGCGCGCCTGGATCATGGCGGGAGTTATGCCTGGCCGAACACGGGCTGCCACCGAGAAGTAATGATTCTGTTCCGTGCCGGTCGGATCAATTTGAAACGGGGTCCAGACATCGATGGGCAAAGGCGTTTCCGTCTCGACGCCGGGTGGCATGATCCCGATGACCGTGTAAGGATCGCCGCCGAGCGAAATCGTTTTCCCCAGGATCTGTGGATCGGCCGCGAAGGATCGTTTCCAAAACCCATCGCCCAAGACCGCGAAACGTCCCGCGTTGGGGCGGTCTTCCTCGGGCGTAAAGGTACGTCCGAGCGCTGCGGCGAGCCCGAAGAGCCGGAAATAACCGGCCGAAACCTGCCCCCACTGAACCTGACTGGGCGAATCGACACCCGTCAAATTGATCGCTCCATAGCGGTAGGCGGAAATGTCCGTGAAGAGGTCCCCGAGTTCGCGCCAGGCGTTGTATCTCGCCGGCGAGGCGCCGTTGATGAACGTCCCATCTGTCCTATTCGTCAGGAACACCACGACATGGTCGGGATCGGGCGCGGGCACCGGCCTCAGTAGCACGGTGTTCGCCACCGAGAAGATCGCGACATTGGCTCCGATACCGAGCGCGAGCGCGGCGAGGGCGGTAAGGGTGAAACCAGGTGCGCGGCGAAACATCCGGACAGCGTGTTTCAGGTCATTCACAAAGACTCAGATGAGTTGGACGATAAGCCACGGGGAACGTCACTGGCCAAAAAAGAAAACGCCGGAGGATTTGACTCCCCCGGCGCCGCTTTTGTTCCGACTAACTAACTACGCCTTCACCGACTTGTGCGGGTCGATGACGAACTTCTTCGCCGCGCCCTTATCGAAGTCTTTGTACCCAGTGGGCGCTTGGTCCAGCGATATCATCGTCACATTGACCGCCTTGGCGGGATGCACCTTGTCGTGCAGGATGGCCGTCATCAACTGGCGGTTGTACCGCAGCACCGGGCATTGGCCGGTGTGGAAGGAGCATGATTTCGCCCATCCCAGTCCGATGCGGATCGACAATGCGCCGATCTTGGCCGCTTCGTCGACAGCCCCCGGGTCG
The DNA here is from genome assembly GCA_025980665.1 of Bryobacteraceae bacterium. Lineage (GTDB taxonomy): Bacteria > Acidobacteriota > Terriglobia > Bryobacterales > Bryobacteraceae > Palsa-187. The sequence goes on along the minus strand of JAICXC010000005.1, from coordinate 9,653 downwards.
CCGGTCACATACAGACCCGGTATGCCGATGGAACCGCCCGCGCGGACGACCTCCTGGAGCGAGTTCAACACCGTCGCAGGCGCTTCCTTGGTCGCACCGGCGCCATGTCCGCGAGCTTCAAAGCCCACGCAATCCACCGCGCAGTCGACAACAGGCTCACCCAGGAGCTGGGCGATCGCATCGCCGAGGTTGGTGATCTTGCTGACGTCGATGACTTCGCAGCCGAAGCTCTTGGCTTGGGCCAACCGCTCCGGAATCATGTCGCCGACGATCACCACTGCCGCGCCGAGCAACTGGGCGCCCACCGCCGCAGCCAGACCCACCGGACCCGCCCCTGCGATGTATACGGTGGTGCCGGGTCCAACGCCAGCTTGAATGCAGCCGTGGTAACCGGTGGGAAAGATGTCGGACAAGAGCGTCAAGTCCTTGATCTTCTCCAGGGCTTTCTCTTTGTTGGGGAACTTGATCAGGTTGAAATCGGCGTAGGGCACCATGACGTATTCGGCTTGCCCGCCGACCCAGCCGCCCATGTCGACATAGCCGTACGCCGCGCCCGGACGGGCCGGATTTACGGTCAAGCAGATACCGGTCTTGCCTTCGCGGCAATTGCGGCAGCGCCCGCAGGCGATGTTGAACGGCACAGTCACCAGGTCGCCGATGTTGAGCATTTCAACGTCGTTACCCTTTTCGATAACTTCGCCCGTGATCTCATGACCGAGGATCAAGCCTTGCGGCGCGGTGGTGCGGCCGCGGACCATGTGCTGGTCCGATCCGCAGATGTTCGTCGTAACTACTTTCAGAATGACGCCATGAGGAGCGTCCTTGCCGCCGAACGGGTCCGTCTCGCTCTTCGGCATCTTGAGCTTGGGGTAGGGGATGGATTGAACCTGCACCTCACCCGGTTTAATATAAGCTACTCCACGATTCGTTGCCATACTTCCTGTCTCCTTTACCTTTCTTCATCACTCCGTCGTTTTGCGCACTCAGGTACGCTAGAACGCTGCGGCGCCGGCCTCGGCTACCGCGTGGTCCTGATCTCCAGATCCGCCGCTGACGCCAATGGCGCCTTGGACCTTGCCATCTTTCTTCAACGGGATGCCACCCGCACAAATCATAATCTTCCCATTGTTAGACGCATGGATACCGAAAAACTGGCCGCCCGATTGCGAATGGGACGCAAGATCCTTGGTGGAAATATCGAAAGCGCGCGAGGTATACGCTTTCTTCTGCGAAATATCGATACTTCCGATCCATGCTCCGTCCATACGCACGTGGGCTACGATGTTTCCTCCCCCGTCGGCGATGGCGATGTTCATCGGCTGGCCGATTTCGCCGGCCTTTTTCTCTGCTGCTGCGATCACTCTACGAGCGTCCGCTAAGGTCACCATGATTGCTCGCTCTCCTTGTGAAACATAACTTCGTGTGTGTGTTTTCCGCGCACGTGAGGCCTGGCGAACTTCGTTTGGATGTTGGTCCCACGCTGGGCGCTCAAGAATTATACCCTAACTTCCGCAGGGGCAGAAGTAGTCTTGAGACGTGATGGCGAGAGATCGCGTTACAGATGCGCTATGCGAATAAAGAGGCCGGCCAGCCCTCCGCCAACCAGCCCACCGAGAACGGGAACGGTCAGGCCGTAGCTGAAGTCCGATCCGCCCTTGCCAGGGATGGGGAGGAGTGCGTGAGCGATCCGCGGGCCCAGGTCGCGCGCCGGATTAATCGCGAATCCGGTAGTGCCGCCCAAGCCGGACCCGATGGCCCACACCATCGCGCCAACCAGAAACGGGACTAATCCAGGAGCTGGAGACGTTTTTACGATGGAGGCGATGGTTAGCACCAGGAGGAAGGTCCCAATGATTTCGCTGACAATGTTGGTCGCGGTATTCCGAATGGCAGGCCCGGTGGAAAAACAGGCGAGCTTCGATCCGGGATCCGGGGTTTCCGCCCAGTGGGGCATGAAGTGGACCCATACCAGCATTCCGCCGAAGAATCCGCCCAGTACCTGGGCTATCAAGTAAGGAACGAATTTGCTGAAGTCGCCGGATGATATGGCGAACGCAAGCGTGACCGCTGGATTGATGTGGGCGTCGCCGCTTCCGCAAGCGATCGCAACGAAGACGCCAGCCACTACACCCAGGCCGTAGCCGAAAACGATGGTGAGCCAGCCGGCGGCGGATCCCAGCGTTTTCTTCAAAACTACATTGGCGACAACGCCATTGCCGATCAACACGAGAACGAGAGTTCCCATGAATTCACCGAACAGTCGTGGGTCCATGCCGCTCCTTGGAGGCCTAGGTGCTACGTCTGGTTCTGTTTTATTACGCGAGTTTGCGAAGTTTCGTGACGCGGCCGATTTCGACCCATTCCGCAACGAAGATGTTGCCCGCATGGTCGAAGCAAGCGCCGTGCGGATTCACGAACTGGCCGGGAACGAACTTACTCCGGTCGTCGGTGGTCCGGGGCGGATTGCCCACGAGACCTTCGCCCAGGTGGGCGACGATCTTGTTGTCTTTGTCGAGGATCGTCACTCGTGCTGCCAGGTCGGGCACCACAATCATGCCCTTGTGCTCGTGGAAATGGCACGGCTGCAAGGTTCCCGCGACAACGTCAATCGGTTTGTCGTCGAGGGTGTAGCGCACGATGCGCTGGTTGCCGCGATCGGCGACCAACAAAATCGGCTTGGCGGGATCGCGTAGATCGACCATGTTGCCGTGCGGATTGTTCATCGACTCAATCGGTACATTGCGCGGCACGCCGGGCTGGCCGGGCTGCCGCGGAGGAGCTGCGGCTCGACCGCCGCCGCCGCCCTTAGCTTGATCTCCACCAGGGCCGCCAGGACCTTTACCCTGTCCACGACCTCCACCGCCACCGCCTCTGGCACCGCCGCCTCCGCCGCCAGGAGCAGCCGCGCTAGCGGGAGGCCCACCGAAAGTGTTCACCAGTTTGGGATACGAATTGCCTTTCTGGCTGTAGTGGAACATGTAATAGGAGCCGTAGCCGTCGCCGACCCAGAAGTCGCCGTTAGGCGCGATTGCGAAGTTGGTGGGCCGGTAGTTCAGGCCGGCAGCGCCCCCAGGACCCGTGGAACCTGGCCCCTTCTGATAGATCGGGGAATCCTGCGGATAGCCCATGGTCCAGACTTCTTCACCCTTGGGGGTGCGCTTGGTGATGATGCCGTGCTTCTCATCGCAGAAGTACAGATACTCGTCCTTGCCCTCTTTGCTCAGGAACAGACCGTGAGCCCCGCCACGGAACATGGGACCGAAGGAGCGAACGAATTTGCCCTTGTCGTCGAAAACTACGACGCTATCGGCGCTGGGGCTGTCCTTGTACACCGTGTGGTGAATGTAGATGTGTCCTTGCGAATCCTCTACAACACTGTGGGTGTTGCCGTACTTGATGTTCGAGGGCAACTGGCCCCAATCGTGGATGCACTCGTACTTGTACTCGCCCTCGCCGATAATCGGGTTCTTGGTTCCGGATTTATCTTCCGATTTCAGGATGTAAGGCGCCGCTACCACCGCTCCGGCAGCGAGAAAACCACGTCGAGTCATGTCGTCCATATGAGTGCTCCTTTAAGGTCTTAGGTTATTATACGCCACGCTATTCACCTTACGGCTGAACGGCAGGCAGCATCTTCTCATTCCCAGTGTTGATGCACTTGGGATGGCCGAATCCACCTGCGCTCTGTCCGTTGGCGCCGATGTCGAACACGATGTTGTCGGGGCGCTGTGGATCGCCGGAAATGCCGCCCACTCCCGCCAGGTGATCCAGGCCAAGGTTGTTTCGCAGACGCCAGGCGATGAAATGATCGGCGCAGGAAGTATCGCCGCTGACGCCAATACCACCCACCATTTTCTTGCCCGTGGCGAATAGAGCAAGGCCGCCGCCGAAGACGTTCACACCGCCGATCTTGCCGCCCTTCATGGGATCGGCGGGGGTTCCGTATGCTGCCGAAGGAATCTTGTAACCCACGTCTTCATTCACGGGGTTGCTGAACTGCAAGCCGTAGAGGCTGCCGCCGGGCTGAACGGCGGAGAACAGGTTCGCCGTCGAAAGCGACAGGCCGTCTTTTTGCCCGGAACCGTCGCTATTCGAGGTCGAATCGAGGCCGAAAGCGTTGGCCGTATTTGCTTTCTGAGCGGAAATCACGCGGCTGCCGGGCCATTGTGAGAACCGGTCCTTGCCGGAAAATGCCACGGCGCAGACGACTCCGTCGCGGTCGACGATGGTAGCCCACATGTGGTTGTTCAGACCGCTGGTCTCATCCTTAGTGGCCTGGATCAGCGCGGCCTTTAATTTCGAGTAGTTGGGCAAAGATGCGCAGCCTTGAGCGCTTGCATTTTGTGCGCTGGCTGTTCCCACGGTACAAGTCAAAGCCACGACGAAGGTGGCGGGAGCCATTAACAAATTCCTATGCAGCATTGTTGTGGTTGTGTCCTTTGGGCGTGCGCGGTAGTGCGGCCGTGCTTGGCCTGAAGGGGATTATACAACGGTTGGGATGCGTTTTTACAAAGAAAAACAGGGAGTTGAGGGCCTCTTAGGCCACCAACTCCCTGTCCTGAAAAACTGCAATCTGAAGGCTTACGGTTTACCGAATTTCGCGGCGTCGATGGCGACGTTCGTCTTGATTCCACTAATCTCCGCCGTCCACCGGCCGTCCAGCCACAGGAAAGTCTCTTTGAAGGGGAATTTGATGCCGTTGACATCACGATAATTGTCAAAATCCACTTGTTGGGGAGCGCGCCCGATGGGTGACGACGTGTAAATAATCATTCGCGAAAGGAGGTTCGTCTTGGTATCAAAGTACAGCGTCACAAGCAGGCCCCTTGCCGTGCCACCTTGGACGACGTCGAAATCGCGGTCGCCCAGGCTCTCCGACTGACCGACGCGCCAATTCGTAAAGAGCGTCTTGATCTGGCCGGGGAAAGCCATCTGGGCATCGAACCGGACGCCGTCGAGGCCGGTTCCGGTGACTTCATACTCGCCTAACAACCCGCGCGGAGTTGTAATCCAGCCAGTACGGCCATTGAACGCCCATACGCTCTTGCCGCGATCCGGATGATCCTTAAAGCTTATCTCCGTAGTCTTCTGATTGGGAGACTTTGCATAGATGTTGAATTCGCCCTCGCCACCCAAGCCTTCGTATCCGACGCTCTTCCCGGTCGCGATATAGCTGGTGAGGCCGGCCAGGCGCTGAGCTCCGCCTAGGGCCGCGATGTACTTATCGAAAATCGCAGCGGCGGATTGTCCGGGAACGGCCGTGACCAAGTCATCCCGCTCTGAGTTTGGAGTGCTGTAGACCGCATCCAGCGCGATGGTCGTCGCTGGCTTATCGCGGCCGTGATGGCATGTCCAGCAGGTCACCATTTGCACTCCCGCAAAGTTGTTCTTGTTAATGACGCCCACCATTTCGATCATCTTGCGCGCGGTTTTCTTTTGCGGCGTGTCGATCACCCAATCGACTTTGTCCGAACCGGCGCCCGGATGACAATCTGCACAGTCTAGCCCCAAATTGTCGGCAACCAGTCCCATGGCCAAAATGAAGTCGGCCGGTGTTAGATCCTTGAGCGTCGGGGTCGTCACGTTCTTGAAGAACTCTCCCGCCGTGGGTCCCGCCGCCGTGGCTGGAGCTGCTTTGCCCTGGGTTTTACCTTGGGTCGCAGCTTTTCCCTGCGCCGGCGCTTGGCCAACTAATCTAACCCCGCTGAGCGAGAGCAACGTAACCGCTGCAGTCGCAAGGGTTACTTTCGACCAAAACTTCATCTTTAATCCCTCCTGGGAATATGAGACCGATCCAATACCCAACTACACGGATCGCTACGCAGGACGAGCGGAGGCATGGATGCGGCCGCTCATCCCGCTGAGGTTGTTGAGATGGGTCCTAACTACTACTGCTTACCTTTGCCCTCGGTCTCCGAAGAGCCCGCGAACACTTGGCGTCCATCGGCCAGCTTAACGGTACGAGCGTTGGCCAGCTTGGATCCATCCTTTGCCAGCGATCCGGTCACGCTGACGGCATCGCCCTTCTTCAGGGAGTTGCGCGTCCAACCCTGGCGCATCAGGCCATTGGGGCTGCCGAGTTCTAGCTCCCAATTGCTCACTTCGCCCTTTTCATCCTTCACATCGATATAGAAGCGAGCGTGAGGATTCATCCACTCGACATTGGTCACTGTTCCGGTCAACGTCACCGGCTTGGCCGAATCGTATTCGGCGGCAAATGAGTGGTGCGCCAGCATCGGCACACTGCACAGGAGCAGTCCCAATCCAGCAACGATTACAGCGAGAATTTTAGATTTCATTGGCAAACAACCTCCATCCACTTGAGTATATGAGTAGGCACGAGCCCGCCCAACATCGTAGCATACACGCGGCTGGGTGCAAGGTCAAGGGCCTCAATTGCTGGGCGTTACAACTTCCAAGGGGGTTACCGAGTCTAGGAAAATCCAGCATGGAATCGCAGCGGCGTAAAGAATTGCGGAGATGTAGAACGCCACATTCCAGTTATTATTGGTCCAGGCCAGCACGTACCCGATCACGGCGGGCGCCACGGCACCGCCCAGGTTGCCCCAGCTGTTCATCGCGCCGGAAAGCGTTCCGGCATAGCGGCCACCCATATCCATAGTGGCGGCCCAAGATGGTGGCATGGCTAAATCATTGAAAAAGCTAGCTAAGGATATGGAAATCACTGCGGCTCGAGCGTCCTGCATATAGGTGGTTACTATTAGGGACAAGCAAGCCCCCGCGTATCCGAAACTGGCGACGATCCTGCGGGTGCGGTCGACGCTCTTGGTCCAGCGCAGAAGCCGTTCGCCCAGGAAGACGCTGACCGGGTTACCCAAACCACCCATGAAGAGGGGAAGCACGCCGAACATCGCGGCCTGAGCGATGTCCATTCCCCGGGCTTCGCGCAGATATGTGGGCAGCCAGGTGATGTTGAAGTACCAGCCGTAGGATAAAAAGAAATATTGCCAGCACAGCAGCCACACGCGTCCAGATCGCACCATTTTTCCCCATGGGACACGTGAATGAACGACGGAATGGCCGGACGGTTTATAAGAGCGGCGAAGCAACTCTCGCTCGGCATCGTTGAGCTTGGGATTGTCCAAGGGGTTGTCGCGATACCACAAGAAAAATGCGAGCGCCCAGATCAATCCCAATCCCGCGAATAGCTCAAAGGCGTGACGCCACCCGACCCAGGTAATAACTGCCGCGGCCAAAGGTGGTGTAAAAGCGCCGCCCCAACGCGCGCTCATCCACATCAGTCCCTGGGCGCGATTGCGTTCGCGATCCGGAAGCCAGACCGTGAACATCTTGGTGAGGTTCGGGAAGCAGCCCGCTTCGCCGGCTCCGAACAAAAACCGGGCGGTTGCAAGTGAGGCAAAGTTCCACGCCCAGCCAGTCGCCGCGGTGAAGAACGACCACCACAGAACGATGCGGAGAATCACGCGGCGAGGCCCCATCCAATCGCCCAGGAATCCACCGGGGATTTCGAACAACGCGTAAGCCAGCCCGAACGCAGTCAAGACCCAGCCTTTCTGGATCGAGTTCAGGTCGAGTTCTTTTCCGATGTACGGCAGGGCGAATGAAATCGCAACGCGGTCGATATAGGTGATGACCGCGAGAGTGACAGTGAAAACCAGGACCCAGTAGCGGACTCGCGTGGGGCGCATTGTCGCAGGCGCAGACACAGGCTCGATCTTCTCACGTTGTGATAGGATCTTTTCGACATGAAAAAAAAGGGGGCCAAATGCGCACTTTGAAACTTGCTTCTCTGTTGGCTGCTGCGGCGATTTTGCTTGCGGCCCAAACGCGCCGCACGCTGGACATTTACTGGATCGACGTGGAAGGCGGCGCATCGACGCTGATCATCGCTCCATCGGGCGAATCGCTACTGGTCGATACAGGCTTTCCGGGTAACGATGATCGCGATGCGAAGCGGATCCAGGCGGCTGCGGTGGCGGCGGGGTTGACCAAGATCGACAACCTGGTGATCACGCATTTCCACGGCGATCACGTGGGCGGGCTGGCGGCGCTTTCGAAAGCGATGCCGATCGGCAAGATCTGGGACCACGGCGAATCGATCGAAGCGTCGCAGCCGAACGGCGCGATGTTGTGGCAGAACTATCTCGCGGCGGCAGGGAACAAGCGGAAAGTGGTGAAGCCCGGCGACAAGATTCCGTTGGCTGGCGTGGATATCACGGTGGTCAGCGCGAATGGCGAGGTGATCGCGAAGCCGATGAAGCGAGGATTCGTCAACGAGCTCTGCGAAGGCGCGGAGCGCAAGCCGACTGACAACACCGAGAACTCGCGCAGCACGGGTTTCCTGCTGACCTACGGAAAGTTTACCTTTCTGGACGTGGGCGATCTCACGTGGGATCGGGAAATGATGCTGGCTTGCCCGACCAACAAGATCGGCGAGGTTTCGCTGATGCAGGCGACGCATCACGGATTTTCGAACGGCCAGTCCGGCGCGCCTGCTCTGATCTGGTCACTGAAGCCACAGGTGGTGGTCGTGAATAACGGCGCGCGCAAGGGTTTCAGCAACGGCGGTTATGAGACGCTCGCGAAGATTCCGCAGGTCGAAGGAATCTGGCAGGGCCACAAGGGCGCGATGAATGACGCCGACCACAATACTTCGGATGACATGATCGCCAACCTGGAAGAGGGTGCGGCAGACAAGGGCAACTGGATCAAAGCGTCGGTTTCGAGCGACGGGAAGTTCACGGTTACCAACAATCGGAACAAGTTCAGTAAGACGTATACTTCCCGATAGTGTCCAACTCTAAACTTCGTTCCACTCATTGGTTCGGCCTCCAGGATCGTGACGGATTCATCCACCGCTCCTGGATGAAGAACCAAGGTTTCCCGCCGGATCTCTTCGATGGTCTGCCCGTAATTGGCATCTGCAACACCTTCTCCGAGCTGACGCCGTGCAACGCGCACTTGCGTCAGGTGGCCGAGCGCGTGAAGCGCGGAGTCTATGAAGCGGGCGGGTTTCCCCTGGAATTCCCGGTGATGTCGCTGGGCGAAACCAACATCCGTCCCACGGCGATGCTGTTCCGCAATCTGGCCAGCATGGATGTGGAGGAATCGATCCGCGGCAATCCTATTGATGGCGTGGTGCTATTGTGCGGCTGCGACAAGACCACGCCCTCGCTGCTGATGGGTGCGGCGAGTTGCGACGTGCCGGCGATCGTCGTCTCGGGCGGGCCGATGCTCAATGGCAACTTCCACGGTGAAAGACTCGGTTCGGGCACCGGTGTCTGGCAGATGAGTGAGGACGTCCGCGCGGGCAAGATGAAGCTCGCTGATTTCTTTGAAGCTGAGGCGTGCATGTCGCGCTCGGCGGGTCACTGCATGACCATGGGAACTGCGTCGACTATGGCCAGCATGGTGGAAGCGCTCGGCATGGGCCTGCCACACAACGCCGCGATTCCTGCGGTTGACTCCAGGAGGTACGTCTTAGCGCAGCAGGCCGGGCGGCGAATTGTCGAAATGGTTCACGAGGATCTGCGGATTTCTCGCATCCTCACGCGCCAGGCATTCGAGAATGCGATTCGCGTAAACGCGGCCATCGGTGGGTCGAGTAATTTCGTTCTGCACATGCTGGCGATCGCCGGGCGCGTGGGCGTACCGTTGACGCTCGACGATTT
>JAICXC010000020.1 GCA_025980665.1 Bryobacteraceae bacterium | reverse complement strand
GGTCGTAGACGACGTAGCACGAGTTTTGGACATCCAGCAGTGGCGCGAACAGCATCGCCGCGGCAGCCAGATTCGCAGCGTTTTGACTGTCAGTGAATACAAAGGTGAAGGTCTGCGTGATGCCCTGGCCGGCGTTCGGTAATACTGAGTCCGCCGCAGGCACCGCGGGAGCGTCGACGGCCACCTTATACGTACCCACCTGTACCCAGTTAGTGTTGATGGAACCGTCCCCATCGGCGCCATACGTGTAGATGTTCTTGAGACCGGCAAACGCGCTGGTGAAGGTAATTCCCACGGTAATTGTCGTCGAGAACGATGTCGCTTCCACTGAAGTTGCATCGATCGAACACTGGCTATTTTGGAGGGTCGCGGATGAATCGACTGGCTTGACTTTACTACTGGTAACGTCATCCGATTCCAACTGGATGGTCCCCTGATCGCGGTCGTAAACGATGAGGCAGGAATCTTGCGCAACCGGTCCGGCTGCGAACAGCATCGCTGCGGCAGCCAGATTAGTGGCGCTTTGGTTGTCCGAGAAAACAAAAGTGAACGTTTGACTCAGGCCTCCACTTCCGCTTGGCAACACCGAGACCGCCGTGGTGGGCGCCGGCTGCTCTACTAAAGTCGCGCTACCAGACGCCGCGGGCGCGAGTATAGCTAGTCCGGACACCCCAAGAGCCGGAATCGAATTGCCAGATGGCGTGGCTGCGACTACGCCGACGATTTGGATAGGCACGGTAGGTGACGATGGATGCGATGAAATCTGCAATGTGGCAGTCGCTACAACTCCATCCGCAATGCTTGTGGAATTCAGACCGTAAATCAAACATGCGTTGCCATTGCAGACGAGTGATTTGCCGGCATTCGCGACGGCGGTTCCGGCTGCGAAAGTGACACCGGTCACATCAGAGGAGTAGCTCAAGGACCATTGAATGGCAGCGGTCTGGGCTCCGCCCAGGGACACTAGACTAATTGGAACTACCACAGAACCGTCCCCGATTTCCTGACCAACGCCCAAGGAGAGCGTAACGCTTTGCGCCGCGGCGATTGCGCTACAACTCAGGAGACCTACGATGCATATATAGCTGATCCATAGAAATGGGCGCTGCCGCACAGATATACCTTATCAGCTTTGACCGATAAGAATGGTAACTCCGCGGACCTTCGGCTCGGCCGCCTAGTGACATTCACAGCGCCTTGGACGGCGGATGTTGCATGGCTCCATCTCGACGATAACGAGCCTCGAAGCTAAAAGAAAGATCTCTCCGCTCAAACTTTTGTTTGCTCGTGTCCTTTGAAAACGTACCCTATTGTTGACACACGAGTTTGCCGATGAGATACTCTGATAGATGTGGCGGCATGTTGCCATTCTCGCCTCGATTTTGGCTTTTGCTACGTTGCTTTATGCACACGTCACAACGAGTTATTTTTGCGGCTACGATGATTTTCTCGACGTACAGCGGGCTGAGTTTGTAGACCAATTCCAGCCTTCTTTAATCCTCACGACAACCCACTATGGCTCATTCAAATACCGGCCTCTCCAGCGGGTTGCAAATCTACTCTCCTATTTGGTAGCCCCGGGTGAGGCGATCGGTTTCCGCGCAAGGAATCTCTTCTTTCATGAACTATGCGTGGTTGCGATCTATTGTCTTGGTTTGATTTTGTTCGACTCCTGGGTTGTGTCTGCGGTGGCGGCTTTTTTTTTCGCCGTTCATCCTTTGGCGAACCAGCCTATCTTGCAATCGGTCGGGGGAAATCCTGTTGCCAACTCACTGTTCTTGCTCAGCTTGATCCTATTTTTTCTCTCTGAAAAGCGGCGGAGTTCCGTCTTGCTTTGCGGGAGTCTCTTGAGCGGGTTCGTGGCGCTTTATGGGTATGAGTCCTCAATCGTACTGCCTGGAATAATGGTGAGCTGGTGGGGGCTCACTTACCTTCGCACAAAACGTTTGCCTGAACTGCGCACTCTCGTGGTGTTTGCAATAGTAGGCGGCTTGCTCTTTGGGTCGTACTTGGTCGTTCGCCAACACTTCACCCATGGAACTCGCACGCCGATCTACGGACCCCTAGTCGCACTGAAAGCGTTCATACAATATTCGGGCGCTTTACTTCTACCCGTTGATGTGGTCCTGGCCCACCATTGGTTTGGAACACCACTTCCCAGCCAATTGGACATTCGGAGGTTTGTAACTGTCTTCCTGCCGCCGGTATTCTTACTTGGCGCGCTAATCGGGTTCGCCGGAATAAAGAATAAGAAGGCTATTGCTGGCTTGTTGCCGGGGGAAGAATGGTATAAATTGCTCTTCCTGCTCCTGGCATCGCTGTTGTCTATCTTCCCGTTTCTCGTTTTCACCGATCACGTCTCGGAAACTTACATAACCTTACCAGTTGCTTTTTATTGTCTATCTCTCGCCCGTCTACTTGCCCTGATTTCGTGGCCCACATATAAATGGATTGTGATCGGCACCTTCGCAGTTCTCTTTTGCTCGGCAACCTGGGTGCGAAATCAACAGGTTGCAGCCTGCGCTTCAAGCGCAAAGCAAATTCTGTCCAACCTCTCCTCGCCGCTTTTAGTTAAAGGAGAATGGCTTGTCAACTTGGCCAAAGGCCCCGGCCAAATAACGCCTCCGCGTTACGGGCTTTATAACTATGCCGGACTCGACACGCTCGGCACTGATCCCGATTATGGGCTGGTGGCCGTTGAAAGCGCTTTGCAGGTTGCAACAGGAAACCCCAAAATAAAAGTTCATGTGTTTGAGACCCATGACTTACCCGGACACTGCAACCATTTGGCAGCGAATGAAGCGTGTTATTTTGTCAATTCTGATACTACCGTCACCCAATTGAAGTGACTTTGCATCAGTCCAAATAATACACGTGAAAGTGGAACCTCTCACGACCGCGGACCAGAACCTTTTGCGCGTTACTATCCTGATGCCTTTGCGTGATGACTGGTCTTGCGCCGAGGAACTCGTTCGCCGTATCGACCGAGCGGCGCAGTCTTCTCCCTATGCCATTAGCGTCGTCTTGATCGACGATGGTTCGGTGAAAAAGTGCGATGCCTCGAAGTTCGCAGGCCCTTTCACCGCCGTGCGAGAAATACGGGTGCTTTGCCTGCGCCGGAATCTTGGCCACCAACGGGCTATCGCGATTGGACTGGCATACACACAAGCGAAGTTTGCCTGCGATGCGGTCGCGGTTATGGATGCCGACGGTGAAGATACTCCGGAAGGGTTGGTGGAACTGCTTGCCGTCTTCTGCCAGAATGGCGGCACCAAGGCCGTCTTTGCCGAGCGGAGCAAGCGGTCAGAATCCATGCTGTTTCGGGTTTTTTACCACCTGTACCGAGGGCTGCACTGGCTTCTTACCGGTGTTAGTGTGCGAGTGGGAAACTTCAGCGTTTTGCCCGCTGCCTACCTCAGCACCCTGGCGGTTCTGTCTGAACTATGGAATCACTATGCCGCAGCCCTCTTCCGATCAAAACTCCCGCATACCATGATCCCGATAGCTCGCGGGAAGCGCATCTCGGGGAAATCGACCATGAATTTTGTCGCTTTGGTCTTACATGGGCTTAGCGCGATCTCGGTATTTGGCGATGTGGTTGGCGTACGCTTGATGATCGCCGCCCTTGCAGGTTCGTTCATGGCCGGGGTCGGGATCATAGTCGTAATAGCAATCCGCTCCTTGACCGACTTGGCCATACCAGGCTGGGCAACCTACGTCGTCGCAACGTTGGTTGTAATCATGATTCAACTCATCGCTGTCGCCTCAAGCTTTACGTTTTTCACTCTTTCCAGCAGAATAAACCTGGGATTCATTCCCCTCCGCGACTACTCCTTGTTTGTAGAAGAGGTTCCGGAGATCTACCCAAAATGAATGACTTCAAATATGTTGGTTCCGAACTGGATCTCTTTGCCGTCGCGCGAAATTGGAAATCGTATTGGTCCTCGCAGATTAGACCTTTTGTTGCAGGCGACGTAGTTGAGGTGGGTGCCGGAATCGGCTCCAATACGCGCACCCTAGACGCTGGCGGGACTGGGAGGTGGGTGTGCCTGGAGCCGGACGCCACGCTTTTAACTGAATTGACGAGAAAACTGCAAGATGAGCGCCAAAGCAGCCGGTATGAGCCGGTCTGCGGCACGCTGCATTCCTTGGCGGGCCAGCAATTCGATACGATCGTTTACATTGATGTCCTGGAGCACATCGAGAAGGATTCTGAAGAGCTCAGCGAGGCGGCCCGCCACCTCCGCCCGGGAGGTCACATCATTGTGTTATCTCCTGCTCACCAGAGACTCTATTCGCCTTTCGACGCCGCCATTGGGCACTTCCGACGCTACAACCGCTCATCTCTCCGAGCTGTCTCACCCGTCGATTTGACCCTCATCCGAATGAGATATCTAGATTCGGTCGGTTTGCTTGCTTCCTTAGCAAACTCATTGTTTCTACGTCAGTCTATGCCGCATAAAGGCCAACTCCAGTTTTGGGATAACTGGATCGTTCCCGTCTCGCGCGTTCTTGACCCGCTCTTATTTTATTCAGCGGGCAAAACGATTATTGGAATTTGGCGTAAGTCCGCCTAATTCCCGCGTTATTTGGGGATTCCCGCGAAGGCCAAGGGTAATTCCGAATGTAATCCGAACCCCAATCGAGCAGCTTCCCGCGATCTGCGTCACTTGGTGGCCGAAGTCACCTTCCACAGAGAGCGGGCAGGCACAAAAAAAACTGACAAACCACGAATCGCGGCGATCATCATGGTCACGAAGGTCCGGATCGGAGAGCACACCCGTTTCAGCTGCCCCCCGGCGGGAAGCACGAAATCCAATGCCGCCATGCCATAGAAAACCGCCTGACCAGCCAACATAACGATGTTCCACGGGGCAGGAAGCCAAGGCGAGGAAACGGCTACGGCGATCAGGCACCAGGGAAGCAGAAGGCGCCCCAGCTTGTAGGAGACAAAATGCAGCCACATGCGGTTTCCAGGTCCCAGCAGCGCGGGAAAAGCAAGCAGAATCTGATAATTTCCTGCCAGCGTTCGGACCTTGCGGCGGAACTCGGTGTCGAGCGCAGTCGGATAATCGAAGGCGCGGGCACGCATATCTACAACTAGCCGATATCCGCGGAAAAAGGCGGCCAAAGGCAAGTACATGTCATCGAGCAGCATATCGGGCGGAATGGGAACGGCCAGTTCCCGGCGCATGGCATAAAAAGGTCCGGTGGCGCCGAACATGGAATCTATACTGGCAAGACGGTCGCGGATCCAGGTCTCGAATCTCCAATAAAGACCGATGTTAGACTCCTCCTCCGTCGCTCCCTTGCGGATAACAAGCTCGCCGCTTACCGTTCCCACCTCAGGATCGGCGAAGGACTCTACCAGCAAGCCTACGCTGTCGGGCGCCAGAACTTGGCGAACATCGGTGAGAATGAGGATCTCTCCGCTGGCAAGCGGAATTGCCGCGTTAAGCGCCGCGGGCTTACCGCCGCGGGACAAATGGAGCAGACGCACACCTTTCGAAGCAAAGCTTTCTGCAATTGCGTCGGTTCGGTCGGTTGAACCGTCGGAAACGATGATCACCTGCACCAGGTCTCTCGGATATTCGAGCGCCAGAATGGAGTTCAGCTTGTCCGCCAGGAACGCCTCGCCGTTGTAGACGGCGATGATGATGGAAACCGAAGGGCGAATGGGGGCCCGCTGCACGGGCCGCGCAAAGCGCCGCGATAACCATCCCAGCAGCACGGGGTAAGCCAGAACAACGTAGAAAATGACCGCTGCGGCTCCAGCGAACAGAACAACCGTTGCCATGCGGCTAATTGATCACGCTCCGGGAAACACGGGACCGGCAGGCGCCCGACCAAGCCATGCCGACTTCTCCGTGGCCCGCCTCATGTAGTCGGCCGACAACGCCCAGTTTCGTACTGATCAAATTTGAGAGTGGCGCCGATCATGGAACGTATCTCGATGACTCCTAGGGTAACTTGAACGACCCTAAAACAGCATAATACATTCTCCGCTCTGGGGCTAAACTATTTCACACTTATGCCTTACGAGCTAACCGGGCTACCGACTGAAGAATCGATATTATTGTAAGCATGTGCACGCGACATCCAGGCGAGATTGATTAGATGGTTTCCAGGACTGAGGGCGAGCTTAACGAAAAAGGGATCCATGGGGGCCTAACCGGCCAAAGACACGAAACTGAGAGCGAGTGCGCCCGAACAGCCGACTTGCTGCGCCTTACACCGGCTGGATACAAAAGCGTGCTGGATGCGGGCGCTCGCGACGGCTATTATTCACGTCTCTTGACGGAACGTTTCGAGGCCGTTACCGCTTTGGACATGAACCCCTTAGAACCATCGACTATGGATGGCATCCGATGCGTGCAGGGAGATCTGACGCGACTGCCCTTCCCCGATAACAGCTTCGACGTGGTCTTTTGCAGTGAGGTTCTGGAGCACATTCCGAAACTCGAAAATGCTTGTTCCGAGATCGTTCGGGTGACACGCCATGAAGCGCTGATTGGCGTGCCTTACCGCCAGGATATACGGCTCGGCCGAACGAGCTGCGGAAGCTGCCATGGGACAAACCCTCCGTGGGGACATGTGAATTCCTTTGATGAGAAGAAACTCGAAACCCTATTCAACCCCTTGCGAGTCGTGCAGCGGTCTTACGTATGGACGAATGACGAACACACCAGCGCTGTGGCAGCGTGGCTGATGGATCGCGCCGGGAATCCCTGGGGCGTTTATGATTCGCAGGAACGTTGCGGCCACTGCGGGGCAAAGCTGTCTCCGCCTGCCTCCAGATCGACGCTAGGACGGCTATTCGCGGCGTCAGCATCCGCGCTGAACGGCCTCCAGCGCCGCTTCACGAAGCCGCACGCCAACTGGATTCATCTGGTGCTCGAGAAAAAATAATTCTGGCGATGCAAGGTGTGCTGAAATTGTAAGACATGCCAGTCGAGTTAGTGATCGTTGCGGGCGCGCGGCCCAATTTCATGAAAGTAGCGCCGCTGTGGAACGCTCTTTCGGAAGGCCGCGAATTCACCGTCACACTGGTTCACACGGGCCAGCATTTCGACGACAGCATGTCCGGGCAGTTCTTTCGCGATCTTGGACTCCCCGAACCCAACTATCATTTGGGCGCGGGAGGAGGCAGCCACGCCCAGCAGACCGCCCAAATCATGAAGCAATTGGAGCCCGTGCTTTTAGAGCGATCCCCGCGCGGCGTGATCGTGGTCGGCGACGTGAATTCCACCGTCGCAGGGGCTCTCGTCGCCAAGAAATTGGGTATCGACGTGGTTCACGCGGAAGGAGGTTTGCGGAGCTTTGATCGGACCATGCCTGAAGAGATCAATCGCCTGGTTACCGATGCCATTTCCGATGTGCTGCTCGTAACCGAGCGGAGCGCCGTCAATAATCTGGTGCGCGAAGGAGTGGCGCCCGAACGCATCCATCTCGTCGGGAATTTGATGATTGACTCGCTCCGCAAGCATCTATCCCGAGCTATGCAGTCGGATGTCCGCCAGCGGTTGGGGATCGCGGACGAGCGTTATGGTTTAGTCACGTTACATCGGCCGGCCAATGTCGACGATGACCGGAAACGCACAGAGATTTTGGAGGCGTTGTCCGTAATCGCGGAGGAGTTGGTGCTGTTTTGGCCGGTCCACCCCCGCACCCGCGCACGCTTGGAGAGCGGATCGTTTCCACTTCCTCCCAGAATCCGCCTGCTGGAACCGCTGGGATATCTGGATTTCCTGCGCTTGCAGGCCGAGAGCTTCATCGTGCTCACCGATTCCGGAGGCATCCAGGAGGAAACGACGGTGCTGGGTGTCCCCTGTCTCACTCTTCGCGAGAACACTGAGCGGCCGATCACCATAGAATGTGGAACCAACCGGCTTGCGGGAACAACCAAGGATTCCATCCTGCAGGCTTGGCGCACAGTACTACAAGCTCCTCCCCGAGGTGTTTTGCCGCCGTTGTGGGACGGGAAAGCCGGCCAGCGCTGCCGTGCGGTCCTCAGCAGCTATTTTCAAGGCAGCAAACCGCAGGAACAGTAAACATCTTGATACCAGACACCGTCCTGATGTTTGCGTACCATTTCCCGCCTGAGAATGCGATTGGCGGAGTCCGTCCGTTTCGGTTTTACAAATATTTGTCACGGAATGGCTTGAAATGCCACGTCATCACCGTCGCCCCCGGCGCCGATACTATTGTTTCAAGTGCCGAGAGTATGCCGGATCCGTTCGAAAGCGGACCCCGCGGAAGTGTGGGATGGCAATTCGAGCGGGCTCTGAGAAGGTTGGTGCTCCCGGGAGTCGCCGGTACGCGCTGGGCATGGGCGGCAAGCAGCGCGGCCCGAGCCTTCTTGGTAGCGAACCCGTCCGCTTGTGCGGTGATCTATTCTACCTACCCGCCATTCGGACCCCATCTGGCGGCCTGGCGCCTGGCACGTCTCACAAAGCTTCCCTGGGTCGCGGATTTTCGCGATCCGATGGGGGATAACCCGGGCGACGCGCTGATGACCCCCACGTCCCGACGTGTGGCGAAGTGGCTGGAGAGGCAGTGCGTGCGCCATGCCCAAGTCGTGATCGCCAACACGGATGGCGCTGCGGAAAGGCTTCGGCGGTTGTATCCGTCCTGGCAGGGAAAAATTCATCTGATATGGAACGGCTTCGACCCGGAAGCACGGGTGCGCCCCTTGCCCCTGTCCGATGGCAACCGCAAAATCATTAGTCACGTCGGCGAACTGTATGAAGGCCGCGATGCCACGCCACTCCTCGAGTCGATCGGACGGTTGATTGATTCCGGCAGGCTGTCACCGGAAGCCATTCGCGTGCGGCTTGTGGGACCGGTCCGCGACGGATCTGTTCCCGGTCCTGAGTTTCTAGAAAAGGCGGCCCGCCTGGGATGGCTGGAACTGATCGCCGCCCAAGTCCCGCAAAGCGAGGCGCAGAGCATTAGCGCATCGTCCGGCGCCACGCTCCTGATTCAGCCACTGTCCACCCTGCAAGTTCCGGGGAAACTATTTGAGTATGTTCAGATCGGACGGCCCGTACTGGCTTACGTCCCCCCCGATTCCCCGAGTGAACGAATTCTGCAACGCAGCGGCATCCCTTACCGCTGCGTGTATGCAGGCAGCGCGCCATCCATGATGGACCAGCGCATCACGGAGTTTTTCGAGATGCCCTGGAAAGATAGCGTTCCCGCTCCGTGGTTCGAGGAACAATTTAACGTGGAGCGTCAGACGGCTGCGTTGCGGCGCCTTCTGGAGTCCGCTGCCTCCGGTTGATGTTCCGGAAATACACCTCGGCCGGATTTCCCAGTGCGATCGAATAGGGAGGAATATTGCTGAGCACAACACTATTGGCTCCGATGATCGCCCCCTCTCCAACGGTTACGCCCTTCGCGATGTGCGTTCCGTTACCGATCCAGGCATAGCGGCAGATCCGGACAGGCCGTACATCCCGGGGAGCAGGCGGCTTATGTTGAGCACGCAACAACGCGTCTCGGGGATGGCCGTCGTTGTCTGAAATGCGGCAATCGAAAGAGATCATTACGTCCTCTTCGACGACAATCTCCCGATTCAGGGAAAAGGTGGTATTCCACCCGATGAGCGATCGGCTTTGAATCACTAATCTGGGCCGGTCGAAAACTCGGCCCGATATAATCGAGACCCGCCCGCCGATGTGCACGTCATCTCCGATAATTAGATCCCCGTGGCCGCTGACAAAAGGCATTCCCCCTTCCAGCTTCAGATTCTTCCCTACCGAAGTGCAGCGCGATTGGAACAAGGGATGGATATAAAAAACCATACGCACCCAGCGAAATACACCAATCGCCAGATAGTGCAGTTCGTAAAGACCGCGGCCTAAAGGTTTCAGAAACTCAGGCACACGTGGCGAGGACGGCGACATCAAGGCTACCAACACTCTCTTCAATCCGCGGTAAAACGGCGTCTCAGCGCGCTTGATCTTGAGGATCCATCCGTTGACCAGTCCTTCCCGCCCCTGGCTGGTGTCTGGTTTCATCCAACCCCCGTCACGGGTTGCGTCCAGCGCAGAACCGTCCCAGCCCAGGACGAACCGCCGCCGAAACCGGCCAGCAACACCTTCGATCCTGGACGCACGCGGTTCTCGCGGAGCGCTTCGCACAGGGCGATAGGAATACTGGACGTAGCGGTGTTGCCGCAGTGCGCCAAGGCGATCGAAACTTTCTCCGGCGGAATACGAAGACTCTTGCGTAAGTGTTCGAGCATCATCCGATTGGCCTGATGAAAAATGACCAGGTCGATATCTTCGAGGGACAGCCCGGCTTTGGCTAAAGTGTCTTTCACCAGACGCGGCGCCACGCGGACCACAAAACTAAAGATCTCTAGCCCATTCATATAAAGGTGGTCGGCGGAGCGAATGTTGCCGCTGCTATCGTGCTCCTCGGGTGCGCGATCCGCGGAGCGAGTGTTGCGAAAACCGCCGCGGCGAAGCATCAGGTCCTGCCCGCCGCGCCCATCGGTACCGTAAACAAAGGGTCCTAGGGACGGTCGCTCGGTGGTTTCGGCAGTGATCCAGGTAACCGTTGCGGCGTCGCCGAAAATAGTTCTGACACTGCGGTCCGCCGGATGGATGATCTTGCTGTAAGTGTCCGCGGTTATAAGGAGCAGGCTAGTTGCTTGGCCGGATGCGATTAAACCCTGCGCGAGGCCCAGCCCGTACACATACCCGGAACTGCCCAGATTGAAATCCAAAGCTCCCGTGCTGCGCGGTAAACCCAGCCGGTCTTGCAATAGGCACGCTGTGGTGGGAAGGAAGTAGTCCGGGGTTTGGGTGCACACCAAAAGGTAGTCGATCGATTCACGCTGGCAGATGCCAGATGAAAACAATTTTTCGGCTGCCGCGGCGCCTAGATCGGACGCGCACTCTTCAGGACCCGCGATATGTCGTTCGTGAATGCCGGTCTGTTCATCAATCTTCGGAACATTCCAGTCCGGGTATTTCGCCGCGAGGTCGTTCGTGGTGAGAACTTCCTGTGGCAAGACATAGTCGACAGCCCGGATCGCTGCGTTCATCCTTTTTGAGTCAACTGGAACAAATCGTCAACGGTAGCGCAGGACGTCAATTGGTGCGGCGCCAAATGTAGGCCCCATTTCTCATCCGCCAAAGCGAGGAAATTGACCATGGAAACCGAATCCCATGTATCCAGATCCTCCAGCTTTTGGGTGGCCACCAGCGAACCAACTGGCGCTTCTACCGTTTCCTCCAACGCGGCCACGAACTCTGCGTAGGTCATAGTTCGAGAGTAGTATATCCCTTCTGCAAGCGTCTACCGGCTTCAGGGAAAGTTCACGCGATAATAGTAGAACGTGTGTGGGATTGCGGGATGTGTCGACCTCCAGCAGCCGGAACTGGCTCAGGCTTCCATTGGTCCGATGACCGAGGCTCTCGCCCGCCGGGGGCCGGACGGGGAGGGATTCGCCGCATGGCCCGGGGTGGCCTTCGGGCACCGCCGCCTCGCGATTATCGACCTAAGTGATGCCGGCCGCCAGCCGATGCTCTCGGCCGACGGGAAAATAGGGCTAGTCTTCAACGGGTGCATCTACAATTTTCTTGACTTGAGGAAGGACCTGGAGGCCGAAGGCTACCGGTTTCAGTCTCGCTGCGATACCGAAGTCTTGCTGGCCGGTTACCAGAAGTGGGGAATCGACCGATTGACAGCGCGCCTGCGCGGCATGTTTGCTTTTGCCATCTGGGACGAAGCGCAGCGAAGGTTGTTCTTGGTACGCGATCGATTGGGTGTGAAGCCACTACTATACGTCGCTTCGGGCCGGAAGATTGCATTCGCTTCTACTCTGCAGAGTCTGCGCGCGGCGTCTTTGGTAGGGGACCAAATCGATACTCAGGCAATGATGGAGTACCTCGAATTTGGATTTGTCACCGACCGGCACGCCATCTACGGCGAGGTGCGCAAGGTGCCGCGGGCAACCATTGTCGAGTGGCACGAAGGTCAGATCAGCCAACGCGAGTTCTGGCAGCTTCCTCGGGAGGATTCCAACTCCCGCATTTCCTTCGAGGAAGCGGTGGAGCAGACCGAACAGCGTTTGATCGAATGCGTGCGGTTGCGGCTGATCGCCGATGTTCCGATCGCCGCGCTGCTATCCGGAGGTATTGATTCCGGCCTGGTCTGTTGGGCGCTCGCTCAACTCAACGCCAACGTCAAGGCCTACACCGTAAGCGCTCCCAATGATCCCTCGGATGAGACCGAGGCGGCGCGCGCAACGGCCCGCAAGCTGGGAATTCCACACGAAGCCATCACCGTTAACCGGAGTCAAGGGGATCCGATCGATGAGTTGGTAGATGCCTTCAGCGAGCCCTTTGCCTGCCAGTCAGCACTGGGGATTTTACAGCTTTCCCGAACGATCAAACCGGTAGCCACTGTGCTGCTCACCGGCGACGGCGGCGACGATGTGTTCTTGGGCTATCCCTTCTTCTACAACTGCTGGCTGGCACAAAAGTTAGCGCGCCGGCTGCCGACTTTCGCACCCGCGGGCTGGAGTCTGGTGCGCCCGCTGTTCCTGGGACGCGTTCCTCGGCGAGCCAGGAATTTCTTGGATTATACGGTAGGTGGGCTGGGTGCTTACAACCGTGTTCGCTTTGGGTTTCAGTACTTTGAGCAGCACGGATTACTGGGTGAGCGGCTGCGAGGCCTGAGGCCGGCTCAGCGCTCGATGCCCGCTTCGATGTCGTCCGCGCAAGACTTGTTGCAAGAAGTGTTCGAATACAACTGCGCGACCCATTTCACGGGCGAGTTCATGCCCAAGGTGGATGGCGGCAGCATGTACTACGGCATGGAGGCGCGAGCCCCCTTCCTCGATCACTCATTGTGGGAACTCGCGGCATCTATTCCGCCGTCCGTCCGCTTCCATGGCGGCGCCCTCAAGGCCGTGTTACGTGAGATTGCGCGGCGAAGACTCGGCCCCGAGGTGGCCGATCGGCCCAAACAAGGGTTTCAGGTGCCGGCCGAAAAGTGGTTGGCCGGCGAATGGCAGTCCAGCTTGGAAACCTTGCAAGGAGACACTTTGCTCGAACAGGATGGGTGGATACGGAAGGGGAGTCTTCGAGCAGCGATTGGCCGTGCCGTCGTCGCGGCGCCAAATCAAGTGTGGTATCTCGTGGTTCTCGAGCGTTGGCTGCAGAAACAGCGATCAGCAACACTAGCTGCTAAACAGAGCAGCTGATTCAAACACTTGCTTGAATCTTGCGAGGCTCGACCAGTGCATCAGCCACGCCCAGTAGCCCGAAAACCTTAGGTACTAGCGAATAGTTCTAGGACCTAAAAGCCAGTGCTGGCACCCAGTTGAGAATGTTATAGTTGGGCTTGCGCTACACTCCTTCGGCTTCGAGCGATGTCTGGAAGTTACGGGCAAATAAGCCACTTCGATCCGTTACCGTAACCCCTGTTGCGGCTCCGAAATCCGCGCCTCGGATGCCTTCCACGGATACCTACGCCGCGGAAGTAAACGACCCCATCCGGCGCCTTGGCTTGAACTTTGCCATGGGATTTCTGTTTTTTAGATTTACCGGATTGCATGAGATCGCGACTGCCAAGTTCGGGGTCAATACGTACATCCTTTATGTACTGGGCCTTCCAGCGATTCTTGGCATGTTACTGAGTGGGGGCCTGGCTCGAACCATCCGCTCCAGAGCAGCGAAATACTGGGCAGGCTTCGCGTTTTTCCTCATTCTGTCAGTGCCCCTCAGCGACTGGGTGAGCGGTTCGCTAACGTTAGTGCTTGGGTACCTTAGAAATGAAATCAGCGTATTATTTCTCATCGCGGGGTTAGTGATCACTTGGCGTGAATGCTGGCGGTTGCTGGGCATGATTTCGATCTCTTCCATCGTGGTGCTTCTGTTAGGACAGTTTTTTAGAGAAGAGACCATGGGCGGCCCCGCAGAGCGGCTTACGGTTGCCACGGGCCTTACCATGGGAAATGCGAATGATTATGCGGCCGTACTGACGCTGCTCTTGCCGTTCCTGGGCCTGGTGCTGATCACGCCCGGACGGGCCTTCGTATTGCGGTGTGTGGCGCTGTGCGGACTTCTATTCGGCCTCTACATGATCCTCTCCACGGGTTCGCGGGGCGGCTTGATCGCCTGCTTGGCCGCTTTGATCATGATGCTGCTCCGGTTGCCTCCGCTCAAAAAGATGGGATTGGCAGTGGCTGCGGTGGTGATCGGCGTCACGATGTGGCGGATACTACCCGACACAATTACCAACCGCCTGGCAACCCTTGTTTCGGATGACGCCGGAGGGACGGACGCCATTGCGTCCGGAGAATCCCGCCAGTACTTACTGCAGAAGAGTCTTCTTTTCACCGTGCAGCACCCGCTGCTTGGAGTCGGCCCGGGTCAGTTTATCAATCACGAAGGCTTGGGAGCTAAGGCGCAGGGTTATAAAGGAGCTTGGCACGAAACACACAACGCCTACACTCAGATATCCAGTGAAGTGGGAATTCCCGCAGTGCTTCTATTCATAGGCGCTCTGCTTTCTACGTTCCATTTGTTGAGCGGGACTTTGAAACAGGCGCGCGCTCGACCACCTTCCCGCCAGAATGCCATGATTGCGGCCGGTGCCTTCTGTGCATTAATCGCTGTGGTCGCCTTCTGCAGTAGCTCGTTTTTCTTGTCTCTCGGCTATAGGTTCTACTTTCCCGCGTTGACGGGAATCGCGATCGTTCTGAATCGTGCAGCGCAGCGGGAATGGGATCTCGCCCAGAGTTGAGCTGCTGCCGTCGCGTTGCTCAGTGCGCCGGCTGGTCTTCGATCGCCCCCGCCCACTTGGCCAATAGGACGCGATTCGCTTGGGTTTGCGCCACACGAAGAAATCCGTCGCCACCCGCTTCAATCTTCCGATCGGTTTCGAGTTGACCGAACGCCGACGGCAACTCGGGCCAGTGGATTCGTGGGTCATCCCCCTCCACCCATAGCCAGCGAGCCTCGGGTTTCAGGGCAAGCAAACGTTCCGAGAACCACATTTCCCGGTTCTGGGCCCACTGCTCCAGCGTGCGTTCCGCGAACGCAGCTCGCCAGCGCAAGACTGCCCTGGATGCCACGACAGTCGCATCCATAACGCGGAAGCGTGAACTTGCCACGCTCTTTTCCAGCGGATGAGCATTGGGACGAGCATACAGATCATCGGCCATGGTCACAACGGTGACGACAGCTCCGGGTTGGACGTTGCTATTTAGCGCATGGATTCTTTCTGTCGTTTCCCTGAAGGGAGCGCCCGCGGAGGTATTCCCCGCCAAGTTAACCACAGTGGTGCCGGCAAGGAGGATCACGATAAAGGCTGAGGGAACGACATAATGACGGGCTTTGTCCAAGACAAGCGCAAATGCAAAATAGGCAAACGGGAACACAGGAAGGAACCGCTCCGGAGAGCTTGGTTCAAATAGTGTGACCGCGAACAGCAAAAGAGGGAGGCCCGCGGCCACCAATATAAACAGCATGGCGCGTCGGTCTTTCCAAAGCACCAAAAGAGTGGCTCCCACGCCGAGATAAAAGGCCGTGAGTTTCCCGCCAAGACTGAAAACCACTGCCGAGATGTGGACCGGATTGTAGGGATCGGAGAAAACCCAACGCTTCAGCAGGATGGTATCCCCGCCCAGGTCCCAGACCGAGCGTGGCAGGCCCGTGACGGCCCGCATTGCGGTCTTCGACTGCGACCATTCATCGTCCGATTCGAGTATCCATTGCCGCAGTTGGCTCGTGTTTCCGATACCCTTCGCCGCGGCGCCCGCGGCAAAAAGAACAAGCGTCGAGGCGGCCAGCGCCAGCAGGAAGCTTCCCGCCAGTTGGCGGCGGAATTTATTCTCCCCACTCATCCCGGCCGAGTCGCGTGAAGGCCAAAAATAAAGCGCCGCCACCATTCCAAGGCCGGTGAAAGCATACGGGAACCACAGCGCGCAGGCGATCGCGAACGAAACACCAGCGAGGAGAGCGTATGAGCGTCCGCTCAGCGGGTCTACGACTGCTATCGTTACCAATAAGAATGCGAGCGCCGAGAACAGTAGTGCCGGTACGTAGGGCGCACCTGAATGGCTGTAATTAAGAAAGGAAATCGAGCAACTCATCGCGATCACGACGGCTCCCGCGATCCATACGCCGGCCACTCTCCGCAAAAGGAATAGCATCACCAGCAACGTTACGGCGGAACAAATGAAATTCGTTTGGATAAGAAAACGAGCCACCGCCTGCGGCGGCGTATCGCCGAACCATTGTGCGTACCGAGCGCCCAACAGCGAATAGCCAACGTATCCCCATGGGCGCCACAACAGGTGGCCAAACTCCCAGAACTGCGTTGCGCGTCCCTGTATGTGGCCGATTACATCTCCCGCATAGCGAGTCGTGTCGCCGATGTACTCTGGCGAAGTCATCCCATAGCTCACAAGGAAGAAGGCCAATACAATCAGGTAGACGGCCGATCTTCTCATGGCTTGGATCACAACGTGTCAGACCGATACTCGGCGAAAGCAATACGCCGGCAACTCCAGGCTAGCCTAGCATACGATGTCAGTTCTGATCTAATTTCGCCCGAGCGGCTGACTACAAAAAAGGTGCTTCGCTATCCGTCCAGAACGCGACCTGCCGGTCACGTCAGCGAATAAAAAACGGTAAGCTTGGTTGAAGGGTATACCGGAAAATCCGACCTCCGATGGAGCATCGAAATTCGTGGCTGAACACATGATCGCTTTCCGCGGTAAGTGTCATCCCCACTCGCCCGGCAGCTCTCCCTTAAGCCATTGATTACAGGAAGTGGATACCGGAACTGTCGATGGAGACTAACGCCAAGGATTGCGGCTCCGATTTGTCAGACCAGCTCGAGGCGACAGCCCTGAGACGGCATGATGGGCGTACGGTTTCGGAATCGCCCCGCGCCAGAATCGTGCTGATTTCCTATTCTTATCCGCCGGTACTGGGCGGTTCTGAGGTCGAAGCCCAGCGCGTGAGTTCGGAACTGATTCAGCGCGGCTACAACGTTGAAGTGTGGTGTGGCGCCGAAGAACCGATGCCGCGTAAAGCACGTTGGATCGATCCCTGCGGTGTCCCCGTCCGTGTCCTGGGTCTCGGCTGGCCAGCCCGCTGGCGTGGTTATGGCTTCGCCCTCGGCGTCGCCTGGCTGCTGTGGCGTGAGCGCAGGCATTATCAATTGGTTTATTTCCTCATGCACGGTTTGCAACTGGCCCTGGGCCTTCCTGTCACGCGGCTGTTGCGAAAGCCTGTAGTCATGAAGTTCTCAGGAAGTGGTTTGATCGAGCTCATGCGGAAGTCTTGGCTAGGGCGGCTCGAGTTGAAATGGCTTCGCCTTTGCGCTAAACGCGTAATGATTCTGAATGAAGGTATGGTAACCGAAGCCCTTGCGGCCGGATTAAGTCGGGAGCAGCTATTGTGGATGCCCAATCCTACCGATGTCGATGCCTTCCGTCCGCTGGAGCAAGACGAGCGCACTCATCTACGGAAGCAGCGAGCGCTGAAAGGCGTAACCGTTATCTTTGTGGGCCGCTTGGCTCCTGAAAAGGAGCTTCCCTCGCTGATTCGCGCGTTTTCCCGCGCACTTAAGGTTCATCCCGACGCGGAGCTGGTGCTGGTCGGCGACGGCCCCGGCCATCAAGAACTCCTTAGCCTGGCGCGCCAATGCGGAATCGAAGCGAAGGTCCGCTTTACCGGACGAGTTCCAGCGGACGATGTATGCACTTGGCTACAGGCTTCCGACATATTTGCACTGGTGTCCAACGCCGAAGGATTCCCTTGTTCGCTGGCGGAGGCCATGTCGGTTGGGCTTCCCTCGGTCGTCAGCGACATACCTGGCAACCGCCAGTTAATTGACTGCCAGATCCACGGTCTGCTCGCGCCCGTCCAGGATGAGGAGGCTCTCGGTGTTGCCTTGACGCAGCTCATTGGGGACGATCTCTTGCGGGCCCGGATGGGCCGAGAAGCGCGTCGGCGGATTGTCGAGAATTATTCCACCGATCAGGTGACTCGGCTCTACGAGCAAATGTTTTCTGATGTCCTGGCCGGAGAAGGGCGTGGAGGTCCACGGTGATGCGGAGTGTCATTAAGAAAGCGGCACTGGGAGCCCTCCGGTTAAGCGGAGGGTTCGCGGCGTCCGCGCGCTCCTCCCGCCGCCGCAACAGCCTGCTTATCCTGTGCTACCACGGGATCTCACTACGTGACGAACATGCCTGGGAACCCTCCCTATACCTGAGTGCCGCGAGTTTCCGCCACAGGCTGCAAGCGCTGCGGGCCACCCGTATCGAGGTTCTGCCACTCGAAGAAGGATTATCACGCCTTCACACCGGCACATTGCCGCCGCGCGCCGCCGTCATCACCTTCGATGACGGATTCTACGATTTCTACAAACTCGCGTTGCCGCTGCTGCGCGAGTTTGCGCTTCCGGCAACACTTTATCTGAGCACACACTACTGCGGTTACCGGCTTCCAATTTTTAACTTAGTCATACCGTATTTGCTATGGAAATCTGGCCTGGCTACGGTAGATTGGGAAGAAGCCGGGTTACCCCTTACGCCCGTAGGGACATACCTGGAACGCCTCCGTGCCACGCAAACCTTGTCCCAGTTCGCCGCGAGCCGGCAATTGGATACTCGAGGTCAGGATGATCTGGCGCGTCGCTTCGCCGGGTATCTGGGCATCGATTACGACGATCTGATCCAAGCCCGCCTCTTTCAGCTCGTCACTCCCGAGGAAGCTGCCTTAACATATCGCGCTGGTGTGGATATCCAGCTCCACACGCATCGCCATCGTACACCACGCGATCACGCCTTATTCATACGGGAAATTCGCGACAATCGCGACCGGATTCGCGACTTCACGGGACACGACGCGTTTCACTTTTGTTATCCCAGTGGCGATTACGCCGCCGAGTTCCTTCCTTGGTTACGGGAGCTCGGTGTAAGAAGCGCTACCACCTGCGAAACCGGCCTGGCATCGGCGCGCTCTGAACCGTTATTGCTCCCCCGCGTGTTGGACGGCGAGCAAGTCACGCCCGTGGAGTTTGAGGCCTGGCTCTGCGGCCTTCTTGTGTGATCGCGTATCCTGTGTGATCCCGATTGAGAATATTCTCAAGTGAGCGCTACGGCAGCCAGTTTGCTACCCGCGCTGCCATTCCGTTGCCGGACTGTAACAGCAGGACGCGGAGTTCGCTTACTGCTGGGGGCTTCCACCGCCACAGCAGCCCCAGATAACTCAGCGACCCGATCACTACCGTGCTAAACAACTGGATCGCGGAATTATGTACGCCCATCCGCTCCAATCCGAAGAGCCACGCCCACGCGATTAGGGCCATAAGGAGACTACACTTCAATCCCGGCCAAAGCTGCAACCCGAACTCTCGTATCGGCAACTCAATTAGACGGAAGGGAATCATGAAACCAGGGAACATGAGGACCGTCCATACGATGCTGTAGGACACCGCTACGCCTTGGATTCCCCACGGCAACCCCGCAAAAAACGAGACGACATACAACGATGCTGAGACTAAACCCCAGCGCAAGAGCCAGTCCGCGCGCCCTTTGGCTTGGTAGATCAAGCCTGTGGTGGTGAAAACGGATTGCGCCATTCCCAAGGGTCCAAAGACTCTCAGCAGACCGGCTACGGGCAGCCAACGTTCCCCTAAAACGACCCGCACCAATGGGTCCGCCACCACGGTAAGGCCCAGCATTGCAGGGAAAGTCGTCAAACCAATCAGCGCACACATCCTGCAATAGGCAGACCGGAACCGTTGATTGTCATCCTGAACTTTCGAAAGAGCGGGAAACAGCACCCGGCAAATCACCGCACTGAAGTTCGAGAGCGGATAAGTCATCAAGTTGTACGCCATGTTGTAGAACCCTAGCGGATCCTTGCCCAGGAAACGTCCCACAATCAGGTTGTCCGCATTGCGTGAAAAATAGTTTACGATGTTGAATCCGGACACCCCCAAACTGAAGGACCGGATGGCGCGGGATTCCTCCCAGTCCAGCACCCACTGGTAGCGGCGGCGACCAAAGATCAAATAGGCTGCGGCAGTCACTGTGGCATTCGCAAGCGACGCGAAGACCAGACTCCAGACTCCCCCTCCCCGTAGGGCGATCCAAATCGCAACAATTGTTCCCGCTACCGCGCCGGCAAACTGCGTGATACCGATTTCGCGGAAAGCCATGCGCCGGGTCAATAGCGCGTAAGGAACTACGCTTGTGGCGGTGATAAAAAACGTGATCGACAACGCTTGAAGGATCTTCGCCAGGGCAGGTTCATGAAAAAACAGCGCGGCCGGAACGGATAGGCCCAGAACACACAACGTGAGTAGAAGGCCTAGAAGACAGTTGAACCAGAATACGGTCGAGACAAGTCTGTCGCTGAGGTTTGGTTCGCGCACCAGCGCGGTTGTGGTTCCCAGATCGCTCAATTGATCGAGAAAATTCGTAAGTATCGTCGCCATACCGATCAGTCCGTACGCGCTCGGGGAGACGTGCCGGGCCAGGATACTTACCGACAGCAAAGACAGGAGTTGGCGGATGATTTGAAACAGACCAGACCATGCGACACCCGTCGTGGCTTGCTGGGTAAGAGTAGCGTTAGGTGCGTTATCCACTATTCCGTTTTCACAACCGGGATCCCAAGAAGTGCGTGGCGTTCCGATCTTGCCTTACTGCCAGTATTGCATTAAGGCTCCCGACGATCCATGCTTATATAGCTTGCGTGATTGCAAGCCGGAGGCGCGAACGTTCCTGTGGAGTGATCCTTCTGTAGCGAGGTACGGGAGCGCCACACCCCTCGGCCATTACTGAGGAATCATCCTCCACGTCTTATCTTTACTATCGTCTTGCCCGTCGAAATCGTGGGGAAACACCTCGAGCGTTTCTGCGATGCCTCTGATGTGCTGACATTTTTTGGGGTGCATCTTCTGCTGATTGTCGAAACCGGCTTATGCCCTTTTTTCAAATTATTCGGCCCTTCGATGATATGACGCTGAAACCAGCCGTTGCCGGTGCTAGACAATCCAGTGGCAGTACCACCGTGCGGCACCTTATACCGAATCGGAGGTAAACTCTAACTGGGCGAACGCTTCGCTCAATTCCTCACCGGCTGTGTGAAAAGCTCTCTGCACGCCTCAGGAAGTACTCCGTTGGGATAGTAGATCAACAAGGCAACCTTGTATCTATCCAGGCATCCTCACGAGCGGATGCTGATGCCAAGGCCCGCGAACTGGCGGGCTGACGCTGGCACTGGTGGCGTGGTTGGCAGCAAACCGGAAACGGAACGACCCTCATTGTCACTGAACCGACTTCTCGGGACTCAACCACCCCTGCCGCCAACCCACGTAGTTGAATGAATAACGGTAGAGCTGGCTCCACGTCTTCCCCTTGCTATCGTCTTGCCCGTCGAAGGCGTGGGAGAACACCTCATCGCCTTCAGTTTGGTATGTACTATTCCCGCTCACTCTCCAGTACCAGGCAAATGCATGGTCATAAAGATTATGCAGAACCGTATTGGCACGGTTCGTATTGTTCTGGCAATTGTCGTCGAAGGGACCGGTAAACCACGTTGCCGAAGCGGCACAGTGAATGCCATTTGGATCGGGATTAAACATTGCGATATGGGTGGTGAGGTTGTAATCGGAGTAATATTTATCCAAGTCCGGCTTGACCACCATTGGGACCCGTGGATCTTTGGTTTTCTGCCACCACTTGATAAGTCCGTCCATCGCGATCCCATCGAAGAAGTACTCGATAAAGGTATAGCGCCCGGTTCCGTCCAGGTGCTCATTTATATGCCCTACCAAGACATCGGCGCAGCGCTGTTCACGAACGTGCCACGTTGGGTCTTGTGGAGTTAGGCCCATCTTGTCAATAGCCAGCATCGAGATCAGTGCGTAGGCACTTTCGCGTATACCGGAATCGCTGATGTAGCAACCAGCCCTGACTGTCCCATCGCCCTTGCCCGGGATCAAGGTCGCGGCTATGTCTTGGACAACCCCGATGTAGCGAGCGTCCTGGTTAACCGAGTTGGCAAACCCGATGGGGAAGATTCTGTATCCAGGGGGGGTTCCATTGATCCAGAAATCCCCTAAATAGTTTCCCGAGACCGGGTCCGCGACAGTGTTTGCGTTTGTAAAACCAGATTGCTGAAGGAGGTTTTGCGAGCATTTCTCCGACCCGGAATCTCCTAACCATTGTGAGATGCGATGAAAATTCGCACCCCCGTCATAGTAGAAAATGGAATTGTCCGCATTGAAAACCGTTGAGATATCAATAGGGTTAAGCGCGCCCGTTGTCCTGTTACACCACTGATCTCCCCAACCGCCGGCAAAGAGTCCGTCACCGACTGTCATGTAGCTGACCCACTTAGTCAATCCCGGTATGGAAGGGAATGAGGTCGATTCATTAGCGTCCGATAGATAGGTCAGAGCTTTGACAGTGGCGGTGAACGTAAGAGTGCTGCTGTTGGACCCGGCAGGGCAAGCATGCACGCCTGCGAGTGGCTCGGCGTCGCATACGGTAATCGTAATCGTATGGTCGCCTGCCGATGCGTTGCTCGGAATGTCCGCCTTTAGCGCCTGCACGTATGCGGAACCGTAGCTGTAGGGGTAGCCGTTGTTTGAAGTGAAACCGGCGGAGAAATCCTGCCCGTTTGATCCGTCCACTACGCCCCACGTAACCGTCGTGCCTGTCGGGAAACCCATGTCGGAAGCCCTATTGGAGGCGATGAAAAAGCTGTGTTGGCCAACTTTAGCGGCTGGCATAAAAACAATGTTTACGCCTGACCCGGTTGACGAGAATGTTTCAACGGTGGAGGTCCCGTGGTGGCAAAACTGAAACGTGGTGCTCACCTCGTTACACAGATCGTAGATAGCAGGGAACGACTCCAACATCGTCTCAAGTCCAGTTGGCACTGTAGTAGCCTCTATGACCACGTTTGTTTCGGTGCCGGTGAGCGTGTAGCCACTTCCCGACACGTTACAGGTGTTTCCGCTGGCTGAACAGGTCACCGGAACGCGATAGGCGGGCGCAGCAAAATTATAGTATGTGGTGAAGCCAGGGTAAACAGTCTTCGGTCCCCACCAATACCATCCAGAAGCGTTGCCGCCAAATCCAAGGACAGGCTTGGGTTGAGCACATAGAGCCCCGGCGGAAACGAGCGCGGCGGAAGTAATCGCAAGTGCGCCTAGAAGCCGTCGCACCTACTTATCTCCTTGAATCCACTGGTACGCCATGGTGAGACCCCGCGCGGCGTTCGTCAGTGTTGTCTCAGTCAGTGCAAACGAGAGGAAGGTTGCCGGTGGGTAATTCGCTACCGGCGTTGCCGGGCATACTTCCGTGCCATCGATGTAGAAGTGAACCGCGTTGTTAAGGTCGTCCGCGATGAACTTCAGGTGAACTTGATTCGTCGAAGGGGCAGCGTTGCTGTTCACGACTGAAGCGCTGGTGTTCGCCACCACGCAGTTCCAAGCCGAATCGCCTGCTCCCGTATCGTAGCGGAAGCCCAAAAAGCCGCTCGCCGGTGGCGTGGCGGATCCTGCGATCGTTGCGGCCGCCGCGCCCGTGAAGCCAATCCAATTGCGAGTGGAGGTCGTGGCGCCTAGCGCAACGGTTACGTCGAACTGGAGGTTGCGTCCGGTTTTGAAGATCTTGTCGTCGCCCGTGAGATTGTAGTAGACGTTGTTTCCGCTCACTGCCCCTGTCGTCAGAGTACAGCCCGGAAGCTGCGTCCCCGCGCCGGTCGAGGCGCTTCCGGTAACTCCCCCGCCACCCGAGCCAAAACTGAATAAGGCGCCCAATAGCGCTGTACTGGTAAGATCCCAAGACCTTCCATTGCACTCCACCAGGCTTGTCCGCCGCCCGTCGCCCGGATTCGCTGGATTGGCCCACTGCGTGAGGCCGTTGCCATCCGCCCGCGGAAACTGGCCGAAGTTGGATGTGGTCTGCGGAGCCAACTGCACTTGCCCCGGGGTTAGATTCTGCCAAGCGCCGTTACCGGCATTCGCGGCGCTGGAATAGCGCAGAAGGACACCGCTCGGCGACGCCGGACCGTCTGCACGGATCGAGCCGGCGAGCATCGCCGCTCCATAAGCAGTTTCAATCGGCTTGGCTCCGGCAGCGCAATGGTTGTAAGTTGAGGCTCCGGTGTTGTCATGGGCGGGCTTCAGCACAATGAGCAGCCCGTCTAGTGGTGCTGTTGAATTGGCATCGCAACCCGTGTAGGAGTTGGCGCTGCCCGAATCCGTGACCGATAATGCAGTCTTAACCAGACTACCGGTCGTAGTGGCACCACCGCCGCTTTCCAGCGTCCAAACGTTGGTGGCCGTGCAGGCGTATAGATTCAGACCCGGCGATGCCGCCGAGTTGAAGAATTGTTCGCCCGTCTGGCACGTCGGTGGCACGACGGTTCCCACCGTCATGGGTCGCGTGCGCGGCATCGCGGAAAAGTCGGGATTGGTGCCCTCATCACCCAGGTTCACCTTGGTCGACGTTTGGGCCATACAGGCCACCGCCGTCATGGCGTAAACGACACTCCAGTAACGCATTCAACCTCCTGCCACAGATTAGCTTTGGAACTTGGGCCGTCGCTCGGTGAGACCTCTATCTGTTGTTTCAATTGGCGGATGGCCGCTATTTTCTCTTGGCAATGACATGCCTGCCACTCCAGGACGATACGAGGATGAAAAAGTCAGCCGCGCAGCCGCTTGAGCTTTTCTTTGAGGCTCGGCGGAAGATTCTGATACGTACGGTGGATCACTCGCATGAGGTCCTCTTTCCGTTCGTGTGTTCTGAAAAAGGTCTGGTCTTTGACGTACCGATGTGTCGGTATAATCCGATCACGGTACTTCAGCAGGAACGAATGCGTTCCGCCCATTAAGTACGTATGAATTCCTTGTTGACAGGCCCACTCGATAATCCGCCACTGCAGCAGATCGTTGGGTCTCAGCCGCTGGAACTCGGGAAGCGAAACATTCCAGGCATACTCAGCTGTGCCTCCCACATAGAACCGCACGGAACTCGCCGCGATGATTTTCCCTTCGTGGATCGCCAGGAATAAGCGGCGGTTGTCTGTAAGCCGAAAAGCCTGCTCTAGATACTCAAGGGAAGGACAAGGCATTCCCTTGCGCTCGCTCCAATCCTTCAGGATGGCGTAATACTCTGGAAGGTCTTCGAGTGTTGCCTGCCGCACTTGCAAGCCGAACGAAATGGCCTGCCGGATCTCACTTCGCCCTTTAACCTTGGAAAATACCTTTTCCGGACCCATGCTGATATCGAGAGCGGCGGTACCGGTCGTTTCGGTTTCGGCAAACCCATTCTGGCGGAATGCAGGAATCGGAAACCACGAATATACGGTGATCAGGTCAGCGGACTTGCCGACGATGTTCAGACCTTCTGCA
Source organism: Bryobacteraceae bacterium (assembly GCA_025980665.1). Classification (GTDB taxonomy): domain Bacteria; phylum Acidobacteriota; class Terriglobia; order Bryobacterales; family Bryobacteraceae; genus Palsa-187. Next base: position 27,279 of record JAICXC010000020.1, on the reverse strand, counting down.
AAGGCCTGCGCCGCCACCTCCGGACCCGCGGATTTATCCACACAGATCTGTGGTGTGCCAATCTTGCCGGAGGTCACGGATTGGCCATCGACAACCCCTGTTAACGATCCGATTACGCGCAATTCCGGCGGCTGAGGGTCCAGCGCCAGGATCGCGAATGGCCTCACGCCGGACGACTGGGGTTCCCGGAAAAACTCGGGAGCGGCGAAATGCGTGGGCATGTCTCCGTTCGCCAGGCACTTCCGCCAAGCTTCCTCGACTACGCGCTCCGGGTAGGCGTCCAGAATCGCGAAGTTCTTTCCGTTCAGTGTCGTCTGGGCTTCGGATTCAGAAGGGAGCATCATCCACTGTCTGGTGGTTCTCTAAGCTTAAATGATCGGATAAACTCTACGCAATTCACCAACAACGAGCGACGGCGCGGTGTGCGATACTTCCCTGGAAATGTCGTGGGACCAGCTCAGGCAAATGATTCAGAGGGTGTCGGAGCGCACTCAGGAAATCCGCTATGGAATCAAGACTTCCGGTTGGACGTCGGAGGAGGCCCTGGGATACAAGAAGGGCGACGGGCGGAATCACTACACGCCCCTTCCCTACGCAGCGATCAAACGGTTGCTATCCACGGTGATTCCGGACAAACAGAAGGATGTGTTTGTAGACTGGGGCTCCGGGTTGGGCCGCGTAGTGGTCCTCGCCTCCACTTATTCGTATCGGGAAGTGATCGGCGTCGAGTTTTCGCCGAGTCTCTGCGTCGCGGCAAAGTCGAATCTTGACCGGGCTCGTGTCAAACAGCAATGCGGGAGCGTGCGGATCGTCAACATCGATGCCCGGGAATTCGCGGTCCCACCGGACTCTACCGTGATGTTCTTCTTTAACCCTTTCCGCGGTCAATTGCTTACCCAGGTCGTGAAGCAGATCCGCGACTCCTGGATAGACCACCCCAGGTCGATCACATTCCTCGTTTCAAACCACGCCGACTTTATTGCCGATACGGGCTCCGCGGACTGGCTTAGCCCGGTGTCGTTCTGGTCCGCGTATCCGCACATCAGTTGCAGCGTGATCCGTACCAGAGTTTGACTCCGGCGTCCCAATCCTCACGCTGGCCTACGTTAACAATCATCAGACCAGTTGCCGATAAAGGAAGATGGGCAGCGTTCGCCACAAATGGTCGAGGTTATAATGATCGCGACGGAAGCTAGCCGACTCGAATGCTGACGAACTTCCAAACTCGAATTCTAAAGACGATATCTTCGGGTGGACGGGACGGCTCTGCCGGGTGTGTCCACCAAGGTAAATCGAAACTGGCGGCGCTGATGGGAGATGAGTTTTTCACTACCATCGCCGGGAAGGTAGTCCTCGACTTTGGGTGTGGAGAGGGCGCTGAAGCCATCGAAATGGCTCAGAGGGGCGCCAGCCGCGTAATCGGCATCGATATTCGCGAGGACGTTCTACAGGTTGCGAAAGCGAGGGCGCTCGATGCGCGCGTTCAGGATACTTGCGTTTTCGCGACGTCGACCAAAGAGCTTGCCGACCTTGTGGTTTCCGTGGATGCCTTCGAACACTTCGCAGACCCTGCCGAAATTTTGCGTATCATGAACACACTTCTGCGGCCGTCCGGCGAGGTGCTCATCAGTTTCGGGCCGACCTGGTATCACCCCTTGGGCGGCCACCTGTTCTCGGTTTTCCCCTGGGCGCACCTCATCTTCAGCGAGGAGGCTCTTATCCGCTGGCGCTCGACGTTTAAGACCGATGGTGCAACGCGATTCGGTGAGGTGGCGGGCGGCTTAAACCAAATTTCTGTCGCGAAATTCGAAGCGTTGGTAGCCGCCAGCCCGTTCAAGTTCGCTGCCCTCGAGCTTGTTCCAATCAAAAGGCTTCGACGACTTCACAACTCGTTGACGCGTGAATTTACAACAGCCGTTGTTCGCTGCCGTCTGGTCAAACGCTCATAATGCCGATGGCCGACCAGAGCTCCCCGGATGAAGCGGAGTACAGGATTTGAATCGCACCATTCGAGTCCTCGCCCTAATCGAGGCGCAGTCGGTCAGTGGTCCCGCGAAGAATCTCATCGAGTTCGCCGCCAGTGCCAGTCAACCGCGCGAGGGACTGCCGTGCATTGCATTGTCCATCGTTACATTCCGGCGCGGCGTCGGCCAGCCGAATGCGTTCGTTATGGCCGCCAAGAAGGCTGGCCTCGAGATTTTTGTAATCGAAGAGCGTCGTCGCTTCGACACACGGGCGATGACGCAGTTGCGCGGCATCGTGCAGGCTTTCCGCCCGGATGTAATCCAGTCCCACAACGTTAAGTCCCATTTCTTCGTGCGTAAGTTGGGTCTGCATCGTCACGCTCCATGGATCGCTTTCAATCACGGATACACTTCCAAGGATTTTAAGGACCGTCTGTATAACCAACTCGATCGCTGGTCGTTACGCGTCTGCTTCCGGCTGGTCACGATGTGCAAACCCTTTGCGAAGATGTTCGAAAGGCTCGGCGTGGCTCCCGAGCGGATTCGCATTCAGCACAACTCCGTTCGTCCATTCGCGAGACCTGCGGATGAAGTTGTTGCGCGTATACGGCAAGATCTCGGTATCGCCGGGGAGCGCATCGTGCTCACAGTGGGCCGAATGTCTCGGGAAAAGGGCCATGCCGACCTGCTACGCGCGATTGCACGATTGGTCGAGCGCGGAACGTTTCACAACTGCCGGGTAGTATTCGTAGGGGACGGTCCTGAAATGGAGTCCCTGAAGGCGCTCTCCGCGAAGTTGGGGCTTGGCGAGTTAATCTGTTTTGCCGGACACCAGGTCGAGGTCGGTCCATACTACGCGCTCGCGACACTATTGGCATTGCCATCGCACAGCGAGGGCTCGCCGAATGTCGTACTCGAGGCTATGGCGGCCGGGGTGCCGGTGGTGGCCACCGCGGCCGGCGGAGTTCCTGAAATTCTCACCGACCAACAGAATGGCCTGATCGTGCCGTTGCGGGATCCCGCAGCCATGGCGGACGGAATCGAACGGCTGCTGCAAGACGAACCCCTGCGATCCGGGTTGATCGAAGCTTCGCGCCAATCCGCCGCGACTCTTTATACACCTGAAGCCCGTTGCAGCTCTCTGATCGCCCTGTACGAGGAAACGCTGAGCGAGTGGCGAAATCTCAGCGGCCCCGGGCGCTAACCACTTCCTCGTAGAATTCATACAAGGATGCCGCTATCCCCGACCAATCGTAGCGGCTGGCCGCAAGCTCGCGGCCGGCCATCGCGATCTGCATCCACTCCGCGTCATCACTTGCCAGGCGTACAACCGCAGAAGTGAATGCGGCCGGCTTGTCTGCCAGGATGAGATGTTTTCCGTCCGTGACAGCCAAGCCCTCGGCGCCTAGCGACGTCGAAATAACTGGGACGCCAGCGGCCATCGCCTCGAGAACCTTCAGCCGAGTACCGCTCCCGACGCGTAACGGGACCACAGCAACCAGCGCGGCCTCGTAGTATGGCCCCACGCTGTCCACCGTGCCCGTTACGACGATGCCCGCCTGCCGGCCGAGAGCCAGGACCTCAGGTGTGGGCCGCGATCCGACGATCACAAACCGCAGGTCTGGACGCCGCTGGTGCAGATCGGGCCATATCTCTCGTGCGAAATACAACGCCGCATCGATATTGGCGTGATAGTCCATCGAGCCGACAAACACCAGGTCCCGCCGCTCCAGTCGCGCGGTCGACACCGGGATAGGGCCGGCCACGTCAACGCCATTCTCAACCACGCGGATCGTCGCGCCCGGCGACCGAGCCAGCAGCACCTGGCGCTCACGTTCGCTACAAACCAGGTTGGCTTGGCACTGTTCCAAAAGGATAGGCTCTAGGCTCTCGACCAGCCGTGCCGTACGAGATGCATACCAGCGTGTCGGAAGAAGGGGCGATAGATTTTCGCTGTACCGTCGGATCAGTTCGGATTCAATGTTGTGCCAATCGGCAATCACCCGGGGACGGCCGGGCGCCGCGGCGATAGTAGGAAGGTAGGCATATAGGTGGACTCCTTCCATCTGCACCAGGTCGAACGGTTCTGAGCCCAGGATCCGCTCCAATTCTACGCGCATGGCCGCAGTGGTGAAGTTCAGCACCGTGACCGGCAGCGGCCCTGCCAAACCGCGAATCAGATTCGACAAGGAGTAGGTCGCTGGCCGCGGAACCAGAATGCAATCCAGTTCCTCCTCGAATCCCACTTTCCCGTGCCACGCCGTCGAGATAGCACTTGTGGAAAATCCCAAGTAGGTGAGGTGCGCGCGCTGCGAAATTCCGCGCGCCAAATAGTAATCCCGCAGTCGCGCACCGGATGTGAGCGGCCAGCAGTCTCTCGGCGAAAAGTAGAGAATACGCAAAGGTGTCAGCTATGCCGATGTACTGTGAGGGCTGCGCGCTCTTCTCGAATTTCTCTTCGGTTCGGCCAAGGGTTCGGTGCCAGGAATTTTGCTTCAGAACTGTCGTGTAACACCGCTAAGTTGCTAATAGCTGTAGCATACTATGAAATTTGCGAAGACAATCCTGGTCGTATTCCGGCATCAAAGTCAACGTAGCTTGGCCGCAGGCTCGCGCTCAAGTTACCGGTCGGGCACCTGCCGCCATTCGCGATGGTTTGGTAGGCTTAGAACCAGGTTTGGTGGGCTTAGGGCCGCCCTAGTACCGAAGAAATTCACCTGAGAACTGTCATGGACCAAGAACTATTGCCGATAACCATACTATGAGTGTGTCGAGTCTTCCTCTACAGAATTTAGGAGCCAGGGCCATCGCGTGCCGGGGCAGGCTCGCCGCCATGCTGTTTCTTTTCGTGTTCATGTGCTTGGGCGCGTCCGCACAAGTGACTGACTTCGCTATCGACACTCAGGGCCCGCATCACGTTGTGCAAGGACACTATATGTTTTTCTCGGTCTCTGGTCGGGTCCTGGCAGGAACCGATAACGAATCGGGAACCGTACCGTCCCTTTCTGGATTGCCAGCGGGCATCACGGGAGAATTTGTCGACCTGCCGAGGTATTGTTGCGGAACCTTTCTTTACCGGCTGGTCGGGGATAATCCGATTAAGATTTCGACCTCCTCATCGACGCCTACCGGAGCTTATCCGGTGCAAGTCACCTACAGAACCGCGGAAGGTGTTCAGCGATCCACCACGTATACCATCTACGTGGATCCTCTTCCCTCGCTGATCCAGAAAACAGGAGTTTACTTTCCATCGAACGCGCCACTGGCCAGCGCAACTCAGTGGAGCACCGACATGTTGACCTATGGCCACGAACACTGCACGGCGTTAGACGCCGGACAGTACTCGCAGTTCAGCGTTGGCTATTACGACGGCACTCGCATTTACTACCAAATTGCCGATCTCACCGGTGACAGCAGTTGGAACACCTGCGCTGGCATGGTATACGCGAGCTACAGTTCGTATGTCATCGGTGCCAACGGACAGATTCCCGGGTACCAAGTCTTCCCTCAGGGAATAGCGATGCGGTATCAACGAACTGGTGAGGCGACCGCGCTGCAAACGCTGAACAGCATGGAAACCAATGGACTGTATTCATATTGGCCGGACCCGCCTTCCATAATTGATTGGAGCAGGTCGCGCGAGTTGTCTTACGGAATCGAAACCAACCTCGCATACCAGAGCGTCGGACAACCCGCAAATCCGCATCTTCAAGACTTAATTGAGATCCAGCTCGGTCACTTCGATCAATGGTTCATGAGCAAGTCGACTCCTTACAGGCAGCCCTTCATGGTTGCACTCGCAGGAGAGGCTCTCATCCAGTATTGGGATCAGACCCACGATGCCCGCATTCCACCGATCTTGCAGATGGCGGCGGACCAGATCTGGGCAGAATCCTGGGACACTTCCTGCAACTGTTTTCGTTACTACGACGACGATGGTACATTTACGCGCTCGCAAGATCTAAACTTGCTGATAGCCCCGCTGTATGGCTGGTTGTTTCAGCAAACCGGATTCCAGGGTTATCGGGACCAGGGCGATCAGATCTTCAATTCCGGTGTCACCGGCGCCTGGCTGGATGGGGGCAAGCAATACGCGCAGAACTATCGCTGGAGCGCAAAATATTTGCAATGGCGAGTCCTGGGGGCACAGCCCGCCGGGCAACCCTCACCCCTGGTAAGCTGCGACCTCAATGCGGATGGACATGTTAACGTTCTGGATGTGCAGCTCGCAACAAACCAGGCGCTGGGAACCGCGGCTTGTAGTACAGGGGATTTGAACGGCGACGGCCAGTGCACCATCGTCGATGTGATGAGAGTGGTCAGCGCCACTCTGGGCGCCACCTGCAGCACAGCACCGTAATCTCGTGGGTCTGGCCAACCCCTCTTTGTCTTTTTGTCAAGAGTTGTGGCTAGAGCCACAACTCCCCTAGACCCATAGATTTTCCCGCCCTTCTCCTATACCCCTCCAATCTAGGTCCGTTTCGGTGCGGCTTTAGTACCACCTAAGCGAAAGTTCCAATAGAGAATCGCTACACGCTTGTCGATGAATTGAAAGTGACGCTAATGACACGCTATCTCCCGCTCCTTGCGCTGCTAGGACTCCCAAGTGTTTCGTTTGGACAGGCTGTGACCCTTGGGATCGGATCGGGCTCGGGGACAGCCGGTTCCACGATCGATCTTCCAATCACTTTGGCGTCCTCTGGAGGGGCACAGACTGCCGGTCTCCAGTGGTCTTTCACCTACTCTTCCGACATTACGGGCGTCACGGTTGTCAATGGGCCCTCCGCGATAAATGCCGGCAAGAGCGTTACCTGCTCCGTTAACGGTTGTCTTCTGCTAGGCTTTAACTCAACCACGATGGCCGATGGCACTGTCGCGGTCGCAACGTTCCAGATTGCAGCGAATCCGTCCACTACATCCATTCCGATTCAAATTACTGGCGTCGTGGCCTCGACCGCTGCAGGTAGTTCGATTCCGGCCAGCGGAGGCACGGGGACCATCTCGCTTCCAGGGGCGCCGCCTCCCAGTATCAGTGTTGGCGTTAGCCCCTTAAGTGCAACTCTCACTGCGTCGCAAAGCAAGCTATTCACCGCAACAGTTACCGGCAACGCAAATACTGGCGTAGCCTGGTCCATGACTCCTTCGATCGGGAGTTTGTCGAACGGATTGTACACCGCGCCTTCGGTGATCAATGGCTCGCAGACGGTCACCATCACCGCGACCAGCGTCGCGGATACTTCTAAATCCGCCAGCGCCACGGTTCAGCTTGCACCGCCGGGCAGCGTCATCGTGAATGTGAACCCGCCGAGCGCCTCTCTCACGGCATCCCAGACCTCGCAATTCTCGGCGACCGTTACGGGCAGTGCGAATACTTCCGTGACCTGGTCGATGACACCCTCTATGGGAAGTTTGGTGAACGGATTGTACACCGCCCCTTCCGTGATTAACGGCCCACTGCTCGTCACGGTCACGGCTACCAGCGTCGCCGATGCCACCAAATCCGCCAGCGCCGCGGTTACGCTCGTACCCCCTGCGGGCGGCGGCGTCAAGGTAGGAGTGAGTCCTCTGAGTGCCGCACTTACAGCCTCGAAGAGCACGCAATTTACGGCGCTCGTCACCGGCAGCGCGAACGCTTCCGTAACCTGGTCCATGACTCCCTCAGTCGGGACCTTGTCGAACGGATTGTACACGGCGCCTCCGGTGATCAACGCCACGCAGTCAGTCACCATCACGGCTACCAGCGTCGGGGATCCCTCTAAAACCGCCACTGCCAGTGTTCAGCTCATGCCTAGCGCACCCGCGGGTACCGGGTCCATTACCATCACATCGCCGACTACCCAGCCGACCTTCGTCTCCTCGAAAAATGTCCTCTCTCTAGCTGGAACCGCATCCACCTCGACCACTCAGGTTGTCTGGGCGACGGATCAAGGCATTCAGGGGCTCGCGCAGGGAACCGCCAACTGGACGGCGAGTGGCATTACGCTCCGCAACGGCTCCAATCAGATCACGGTGGCGGCTCGCGACACAGCAGGCAATGAGACCAGTACGCAGATCAATGTTATATTCAGCTCCCCTGTCATCGTTACGACTGCGCTTCCCGATGCCCAAATAGGAAAGGTATATTCGTCTAAGTTGGCCGCCGCAGGCGGAACCCTGCCTTATACCTGGACCGCCGCATCAGTCCCGAATGGTTTAACCCTCAGCAAAGATGGGATGCTCACGGGAACGCCCGGCGCGGCGGGAACGTTCACGCTCAATATTACGCTTCAGGACAGCCTGCAAATCGTAACCACCGCGGCTGTCAAACTGCGAGTCGACAGCGGGCTGGTCGTGGTGTCGGCCGCCAGCCAAAAACCCGGTCCGGTGGCACCGGGCTCCATGGTTACAATATTCGGCGCACAGCTTGCCGGCGGAACGCAATCCGCAACAGTGCAGCCCCTTCCGGCCGCGCTCGGAGATTGCAAAGTAACTGTTAAGGATGCCAATGGCGTAGAGCGCACAGCGGGGCTTTACTTCGTCTCACCCAATCAGATCAACTTCCAGATTCCGCCGGACACGGCCGTCGGGTCCGCGACGGTGACCGTGGTTGGCGGCGGTCAAACTCAAACGCTGCCGAACGTGAACATTTCCACCGTAGCACCCGGGTTGTTTTTCCTGAACTCAGATGGATTAGCGGCAGCCGACCTGACGCGAATCAATGGAAGCAACACCAGCTATGAGCAGGTTGCACAGCTGGATAGCACGACCAATCTGTTTGTTGCTGTGCCCATCGACCTCGGATCCGACACGGATAAAGTCTATCTGACGCTCTATGGCACCGGAGTGCGAAACCGCTCGAGCCTGGATGCCGTGCAGGTTCTTGTCGCCAATGTCCTGGTCCCGGTCGACTTCGCCGGCCCCTCTACCACGGCCGACGGTCTGGATCTGATCCATGTGCTCCTCCCGGGGGGATTGCGTGGCACCGGCAGTGCGACCGTTCTGATTACGGTGGACGGCGTGTCGTCTAACGGCGTGCACATCGTGATCAAGTAGGCGAGTGGGGCCGCCCCGATCGGCTCACGGTGGGCATCAGATTGCATCCATGTAGTTTAAGCTGGGTGGGTTTCTGGCTTCGACCCGGCTTTACCCCAGACTTCTAGTACTCTTAGTACTTCTAGTTTGCTATGACCATCCAGGATTCCGGAGTATCGTAAGCTAGCCGTAGGAATGGCCGAAACTAGTTATAATGCTAAACTTGGCGCGATGTGTCCGTCGTGGGGAGACTCCATGGCCGTCCCGGACCCCGTTAGTTGACTGATTTCCAATGATCCGGCTTTTCCGCGTTTCCATTCCCTCGAGTGTTATTGCGCTATTCGTGCTCGAAACAATCCTTATAGCCGGTTGCTATATCGCCGTCGCGAATTACGTCCTCGATGAAAGTGTCGAGTTTTTCTTGTTTTACGACGGAGGCTGGCGCTCGATTTTACTGGTGGTAGCGGCCATCCAGATTGGACTCTATTTACAGGACTTATACGAACATCTACGCCCGATCTCCCGCATCTATCTGGCACAGCAGGTGTCGCTAGTCTTGGGAGCAGCCTTCCTCCTACAGGCAGTGCTCGGGTATGGCCGTTCCACTCTGCAGCTGAATAAGTGGACGATGATGTACGGCAGTCTTCTGGTATTGCTTGTGCTGCCGGTCTGGCGGGTGGCCTTCTTTTCAGTAATCAGCAAGGCTCTTCCGCCCGAGAGAGTTTTGCTCCTGGGTACCTCTCCTACGTTGCGGGGAATCGCAATGCGGGTAAACGAGCGGCCCGAACTTGGGTCAATGGTAGTCGGTTATCTGAACGAAGACCCAGACGGGATACCACATACTCCCTGGCTCGGCAGCTTGGATGGATTATCGCAAGTAGTCCAACAACAGCGACCAGACCGCATCATAGTGGGATTAAGCGAAAGCCGGGGACGGCTTCCCGTGCAGCAGCTGGTGGATTTGAGGTTCTCTGGAGTACAGATCGAAGAAGCAGCCACGGCATTCGAGTCCTTTTTTGGGCGCGTCTCGATTCCAGACCTGCGTCCGTCCCATCTCATCTTCTCGCGAGACATGGGTCCACGACGGTGGATGGTGCAACTACAAGGGATCTATTCGGAAGTGTTGGGATTCATCGGAATGTTGATCACGTTACCAGTAATGGCCGTGGTCGCCCTGATGGTGAAGTTCTCCTCCCCCGGCCCTATCCTGTTTCGCCAGACTCGCATGGGGTTGCAAGGGAAAACGTTTAAGCTCTACAAATTCCGTTCGATGTACGCGGACGCAGAGGCGCGTACGGGGGCTGTGTGGGCCACCAAGGACGATCCTCGCATCACTCCGATGGGCCGGTGGTTACGCCGCCTGAGGCTGGACGAATTGCCGCAGTTCTTCAACGTCGTCCTTGGCCAGATGTCCATAGTGGGTCCCCGGCCAGAACGGCCAGAGTTCTGCGCGATGCTGGAGGAAAAGATCCCGTTCTATCGACAGCGTCATTGCGTCAAGCCCGGAATCACGGGATGGGCGCAGATCAACCACAAATACGGCGACACCATCGAAGACACTCTTACGAAGCTGGAATACGATCTGTACTACATCAAGAACGTGGGTCCGGCGTTGGACGCCTACATCATTTTTCACACGCTGAAAGTGATGCTGCTCTCGCGCGGAGCGCAGTAAGATAAACGCAATTATTTTCCCAGACGGCCGAGGATATCGGTTACGTAACCCTTGGTCTCCGGAATCTCAGGAACCGTAAACGTCCGGTCCACGCGAGTCATGCCGGCATTGTAGGCGCTGAGCGCCAGAGCCAGGTCACCATGGTAGCGATCGAGCAGCTGCTTCAGCAGCTTCGCGCCGGCCGAAAGGCTCTCTTGCGGATCGAAGGGATCGCGCACCTCGAATTCCGCTTGTGTGGCGGGCATCAGCTGCATCAGGCCCTGCGCGCCTTTGGGAGACACCGCGCAGGCGTGGAACCCGGATTCCTGTCGCGCTACTTCCCGAACCAAGTCCGGATCGACGCTATGCTCCCGAGCGACGTTGTCGATCATCTTGCTTAGTTCGGGGGGCGCCACCGGATCGCATGCGAAGGCCACCGGAGGCGGAACAGTGAGGGACGGTGGCATCGCGAGGACCGGAGGCACCGGCGCCTTGATAAATTTGAGCTGCTGCTCGACGGACGCACGCTGTTTTTCAATCGATGCGGCCATGGCCGTGCGGACGCGTTCAGACTGCTGTGCGTGAACATCCTGCGCCAGGAAGATTGCCAGCCACCACATTCGTAAGATCCATCGGCCAAACCACTGAGAATATTTAGCGAACCTTAGCGGCGCGTCCTCGTCAAGCGGTAAATGTAGGCCAGCACTTCGGCCACGGCTCGATACAGATGCGCCGGAATCTCCTTGCCCACGTCCACGGACTTGTACAAGGCCTGTGCTAGCGGCGGATTTTCCACCAGCGGGATATTGTGTTCCAGGGCACGCTGCCGGATGCGTAGCGCCAGGTAATTCTTACCCTTGGCCACGACCATGGGGGTCGCCATGGTCTCGTGGTCGTAGCGCAGAGCGATGGCGTAGTGGGTCGGGTTCACGATCACCGCGGTCGCCGTGGCCACGTTCTGCATCATGCGGCGGCGGGCGAGATCGCGCTGCAAGCGGCGAATCTTTCCCTTGATGATCGGACTTCCTTCGTTCTCCTTGGATTCTTGTTTGACCTCGTGCTTGCTCATGCGGAGGTCCTTGTTAAATTTGCGTTTTTGGCGGAATAGATCGATTAAGCCGAACACCAGGAATACTCCGGCGGCCTTCCACATAATGTCTTTGATGGAGGCACCGACTTTCAGGAGTCCCGAATCCAAGCTCATGAACGGAAGGGTGAGAAGCAGATCGGCGTTCGCCCGGGCAATGGAAACAATCGCCAGTGAGAACAGCACCAGCATGGCGGAGGCTTGCAGAAGCGCCATGGGGCCCTGGAAGGCCATGTTCTTGATCTTGGCCACGGGATTGAACCGGCCAAAATCGGGTGTCAGTTTCTGCAGACTGAAGCCCAACTTGGTGACGAACAGATGTACGCTCAGGGTCAAGACAACGGTGAGTCCTCCGATAACGGAGAGTGGAATGAATGCACGCTGCAGGAGTGCAGAGGCAATGCCCGGAAAAGTAGCGACGCTCAGGTCGGCGTGAAAAGACTCTGTGAGCGACGTCCGGAGCATAGCCTTCATGGTGCTCAGCCAGCCCGGGAACCACGCAAAGGCGATGACAATGAACACGATAAACTGCGTGGCGGCTACCAGTTCGCGCGATGCGGGGAACTTGCCTTCCTCGCGGGCTTTATGCAGCCGCCGCGGTGAAGGCTTCTCTGTTTTACTGTGTGAATCGCCGGCCATGACAGGGGAATCTCAAACTCCTCTCAGCCCAATATCAACCCAGGAGAAGCTGCCGGACCAGCCGCATAATGGGAGTCGCGGCCTGCGCCAGCACCTGCGGAAATACCAAGACTAGCCACGCGAGCAATCCCAATGACACCAGCATCTTGATGGGAAATGCCAGAGTGATCAGTTGGAGTTGCGAATTGAGCCGCCCAAGCAAGGCGAGAGAAATATCCACGATCAGGAGCAACGCCAGCAACGGCAGCACCAGTCGCAGACCGGTGCTGAACATGACCGATCCCGTCTGAACCACCTGGTTGAGCATGGAACTGCTGAGCACTACTTGCCCCGGAGGATGCGCGCGAAGACTCTGCGCGAAGGCCAACAGGATCTGGTGATCCAGGCCGGAAGCAAAGAACAGAAGGCCGGCGGCGGTCTGCGCTATGGACAGCAGGACACTCGAATCGGCGCCGGAGGTCGGATCGATGGTGGAGGCGAACGAATAGCCGGCTTGCAAGCTGATGATCTGCGCGCCCATCTGAAATATTTCCGCCAGAAACGCGACGGCGACTCCCACGCCGATCCCTAACCCAGCCTCGGCCAGTATCCATCCGATCAAGGTTCCAAAACCTAGGCCCGTGGAAGGGATCGTAGGCCACAATGGCATAAGCGCCAGTGTGATGCTGGCGGAGAGCGCCACGCGAATGATGCCCGGACCGGCATTAATGCCCGGCAGCGGCACGAACACAAATACGCCGGACACCCGCGCTAGCACGAGGAGGAACGCATACAGCGTGCCAATCTCGAGCTTCAGCTCAGTGCCCATACTTGGCGATATCGGTGAAGACGGCGGAGGTATAAGTTGTGAGCTTGTTGAGCATCCACGGCATGAGGAGAACGAGTCCTGCCAGAAACGCGACTAGCCGTGGGAAGGTGCTGAAAGCGGAATCTTGCAGAGACGTAGCGACCTGGATCAGGTTCATTACGATGCCGACGCAGAAGCCGATCGCCAACAGGGGGGCGCTCAGCCAGAAGGCGGCCATCAGCGCTTCGCGAATCACATGAATTGCGTTTTCCGGTGACATGAATCAGCTCTCTCTTCTAATAAAAGGATTTCACCAGCGAGCCCACCACTAGATTCCAGCCGTCGACTAATACAAACAGCAGGATCTTGAATGGGGCGGAGATCATCACCGGAGGTAACTGGACCATGCCGATGGATAGGGTCACCGAAGCGACCACCAGGTCGATCACCAGGAACGGCAGAAACAGCAGCGCGCCGATCTGGAATCCGGTTTTCAGCTCAGAGAGGATGTAGGAAGGAATCAGAACCGAGAGACTCAGATCCTCGACATTCCGCGGCGGCGGAGCTTTGGTGATTTCGACGAACAGCTTAATATCTTTTTCCCTGGTGAAGCGAGCCAGGAACGTCTTGAGCGGCTTTGAACCTGCATCGAATGCCTGGGCGGCGGTCATCGTACCTTGGTCCATCGGCTCCCAGGCTTTGTGGTAAATATCTTCAGCCACGGGTTGCACGATCACGATAGTGAGAAACATCGCCAGCCCGATCAGCACCTGGTTTGAGGGCGTCGCCTGGGTGCCGAGCGCTTGCCGCAAGAAGTGCAGCACCACAGTGATGCGCAGAAACGGCGTGATGCACATCACGGCCGCGGGCAGCAGCGTGAGCAGGGTGAGAGATACCGCGATCTCCATCGGCAAACTCAGCGTGCCGCCGCTCGAACCCACACCCATCTTGGCCAGTGGAGAATTGGCCGCGGGTGCGGCCACTGCCGCCGTCCCGGCCAGTAATAAAAGATATCCCGCGCGGATCATCAGCTTTCCAGTCCCGCTGCCGGAAGCGTCATCGCTGGACCACTCTCGAGGAGATTGCATCCCTGCGGCGACAGCCCGACCAGCAGGGTCCGGTCCGCCAGGCGGATCAGGTGTAAGGAATGCTGGGGTCCCAGCGCCAAGCGGTCGAGTACTTCCAGACGCGGCTGTCCGGGGCGTGCGGGCCGCCGGAAACTCGTGCGCGCCCATCCTTTTCGTTTCAAGAGCCACAGGCAACCGCATAGCAGTCCCAAGACCACCATCACGGCTAATAACTGTTCGGTCCATTCCATTGTGTTTCGTCAGTGTCTTCTCGATTTGGCGTTAGTCTGAGTGTGCGGAGTGAAAGCCGGCGATGCGCAAGGAAAGGATGCCGCCCATCCGAATCAGTTCACCCGACCCAAATCGCACGCCAGCCACATTGATGTCGATCTTTTCGCCCACTGGCCGGGAGAGCTTGATCAAGCTCCCCGGAGCGAGCGCTAAAATCTCTCCCACCGTCAGGCTGCACCTGCCCAATTCGGGCTCAAGCGGCAGCGGCAGCTTGCCGTAGTGCGTCATCTGTTCGTTGAAGGTCACCGATTATCCTTAACCGCTAGACGCTACTGCTTGATATTAAGAAGCACCTGGCTGAGCTGATCCTGCGTGGTGATGACCTTGGCATTGGCCTGATAGCCTCGTTGATAAATGATCAGGTTGGTGAACTCCTTCGCCAAGTCCACGTTGGAGGATTCCAGCGAACCGCCCAGGATTTGCCCGCGATTACCAGTTTGTGGAAGCCCGATGGTGGGAGTGAGAGTATCCGTGCCCAGTTGAAAATTGTTGTTGCCAACAGATAGCAGCGAATCCGGATTTCCGATGGCGGCCAAGGCAACCTGAGCGATGGAAACTTGTTTTCCACTGGAGAACGTTGCCATCAGGGTTCCGCCGTCGCCCAGCGTGATGCCGGTGAGCTGTGCGGCCAGGACACCATCCTGTGACGTGGCCGAGGCCGCGGAGGTCTGCGAGAACTGGCTCAGCAAACCATCTCCGGAGGGGCTGTATAGAGACCATGTCATATCCAGATTGGCGGCTCCGCTCACCAGTCCGGTCGTGGTCTTGACGCTCACGGGAGCCGTAGCCAATGGCGATGTCAGAGCGCCGGCGCTATCGAACGTAAGACTGCCGTTCGCCAACGACGTGGAACTGCCTGCAGTGCCGCCCGTAAGATCGTCGCCGGGGATCGAAACGTCATATTTCCAGGCGTTCGGACCGGTCTTGGTGAAGGTATACGTCAGGATGTGGGTGACACCGAGCGAATCCACGACTTGAAGCGGGGTCGAAAAACTCGAATTGACCGCGGCGCCCGCGTCCAGATTGGCGGTTAGGCTCATTTGAGTGGTGGGGGTAGGAGGCTGTGACGCGACGGCAGTGATAGAAATATCGCCCGTGTTTCCGGTGGTGTTAAGAACACCATTGACGGCGGTCCACCCTTGAACCTTCTCCCCAGTCGAGGTAACCAGGGTTCCGGTTCCATCGAACTTAAAGCTGCCGGCTCGCGTATAAAGCGTGCTCCCCGCGCTATTCCGCACAACGAATAGTCCATTGCCTTCGATAGCGGCATCCAGAGCGCCGGAAGTGGGTTGAATGGATCCCTGGGTGAATTGCTTGCTGGTGCCCGAGGTAGCGACGCCGGCGCCGATCTCGGTGGCTCCCGAAGTCTGACCCATGATGTCCTTGAACTGAATGGCGTCGGCCTTGAACCCGGTAGTGTTCAAGTTGGAAAGATTGTTACCGACCACGTCCAAGGCTGTGTTGTTCGCGGCCAGTCCGGAAAGCGCTGTTGAAAATGACATGTATTAATCTCCTTATTTGATGAATCGTGGAATGAATTAATTAGTGGTGCCAGTGGTACCCGTAGTTCCACTGTTCTGGTTCGTGGTTGCCGTCGACGCCGCGGGCGGCTGAAGTTCCTGGCGGATTCCGATCAGTTGCTCCAACTGGCTGAATTGTGCCAACTGAGTAAGGAACTGAACCGAATCGGTGGGATTGGTCGGATCCTGATTCTTGATCTGGGCAACAAGTAGTTGCAGGAAGGTATTTTCCGTGGCGAGGCCGTCAATGCTCGGGGTGGCCGTGCTGGGGGTGGCCCCACTGGAGGTGGCAGTGGTAGTCGGGGTGCTGGACGCCACTTGGTTCGTCATTGCGGTCGGGTCGGTGATCGGATTTTGACCTTGAATCGTCATGAAAAGTTCCTCCGTTGTTTCTGAGTGTGGTTCCCTAGTTCTGTTCGCCCTGCAGCGAAGTTTCCATTTCCTCGAGCCAGGCCGGCCGTTTCTGCTGGCGATCCTGTTGTTCGCCCTGGCCGCCGGACCCCTGTCCGCCCGAACCGCGACCGTCGGGTTGGCTTTGCTGCTGCGGATCGTTTTGCGCCGACGCCCCGCTTGAGACTGGCTTCCAGATTTCGGCCGGTGTGCCGCCGTCGGATAACCTCTGGGTTAGATCGTTCAAGTGAGTGCGTAGGTTCTGCGCCAATCCTTCGTCTGCGGTACGCACCGATACTCGAACTTCACCTCCGGACTCGACGAACCGAACCTGCGTGGAGCCGCCCTTGTTGTCCGGCACCTGCACGCGAATATCGTGGGATGACGTGGACGGTGCGGAGGGCGGTTCGGTGGTGGATTCCGGGCGAGCAGTGGGAGCAGCCGGCTGGGGCGCCGCGGAGGCGGCGCTGGGAGCTGGTTCGCTCGCGGCTTCAAATCGAGGCAGAATGATATCGTTCCTCGCATCCGGGCGGGCAAATCGCTCGTCAGAGTTGCCTGGGTCTTTTTTCGGCCCATCCTGCGCAACGCCTACCGCTTCGCTTTGAATAATCTGAGCAGTGGCCGCGTAGCGCACCGGGATTTGAGCTGCAGGCTGCGAATCGGAGACGGCCAGGGATGGAGATGGATTGGCCGTAACCGGCTCGATCGTTTTCTGCGACGCAGCGGCGAACCGCGCGGCGAACGCCAGCGCCGAGGGACTGGACGGCGCGGAATCGACGGTTTCTTTAACCGCTGTAGCAACCGGCTCAGAGGCGGTCGCTGACAGCTTCAGGTCGGCTAAAGAAACTGGTTGGATATTCGAGGACGCCTCGCGTTTAAGGGGCGCTATGATTTGGTCCTGTGAAGACGAGTCTTCCGAGTTCTTTCCTTCTTGCCGTGCGGGAATATCTTGGATCACGGCCGGGACAGGCGCCAGTGGCAGAACTTGAATTTTTCCCCAATCGCTGCTGGGATCGATGGCTGCTCCCGACTGTCGGGACGCCGTTAACACATGCACGGGTTTCTGGACAGGGGCTTGAGCGGTTTCCTTCGGCGCGGCTTTCTGGTCCAGCGTAGCTTTCTGGTCCAGCGTAGCTTTCTGGTCTAGCGTAGCTTTCTGGTCTAGCGTAGCTTTCTGGTCTAGCGTGGCTTTCTGGTCTAGCGTGGCTTTCTGGTTGAACTTGGCGTTCTGGTCCTGCTGAACATTTTCCTGTGTCGGCGCCAACGCCAAAGAAAACGGCAGGATCTGCTTTTGAGGTTCGGCCACCTGCACCGGTATTACAGCAGAAGGATTGGCGTTATCCGCCGACGCGTTCCGTTTCTTCCTGGATTTGCCAGCGTCCGGCTTTCCTGGGCCAGCTTGGGCCGCCGGATCGGTCTCTTGCTTATCGGACTGCTGCAAGGCAAGCTCGCTGTGGAAATCCGAAGGCTCGTCTGGAGCTGCCGGGGACTGGGGATCCGCGGGCTGCTTACCCGCAGCGCCGGCTCCTCTCGCGTCCGATGTGGAAGTAGATGGCGGCGCGGGCGAATACGACCCGGAATCGATATTCTGCACTCCTGCTGCTGTCATGAGTCGGTGCCATCAATGCAACTTCGCGGCCACACAGCCTAGTGGCACCGCATCGTTGGCAATAAATCAGTTAGCTTGATTCGAGAAGGATAGGCCAGATGCGTGGGAACACGGAATCGTCAGAGGTTCAGCGAATAGCGTCGGGAACCTGACGGAGCGGGCATACCGGCCCGGCTAGTCATATCGCACGCAACACGTTTAATTCTAGGAAAATTCTAGGGAAATTGTGTTGTGAGCCGTTTGGCCGGGTACGTGCAACTTCCGGCACAGCTCATGGACCAGATTGCCGCAACCGCCGCGAGTGGACTACGTGCCCGTATGGAGGCGCTGGATATCCTGTCCAACAATCTCGCCAACTCGAACACTGGAGGCTTTAAAGTCGACCGCGAGTTCTACAGCCTGTACCAAGGCGAGCAAGCGGTTCCCTCGAACGGACAGCAGCCTACCACGCTTCCGGTGATTCAGAAGGCCTGGACAGATTTCCAGCAAGGCTTGCTCACGCCCACCGACAATCCTCTCGATCTGGCGCTGACAGGCAAGGGATTTTTCAAAGTGGATGGCCCCTCGGGCCCTCTATACACCCGCAACGGCGCGTTCAAGCTTTCGACCACAGGGGTATTGACCACCATGGATGGCTACGCGGTAAACGCGGTGGTGCCCCCCAATGCTCCTCCCAAGAAGATTCAGACTGTTTCGCAAGGCCCAATTCAGATCGCAGCTGACGGCACAGTCCAACAAGACGGCCAAGATCTGGGCAAGATCCAACTCGTGGATTTCGCCAACACGAGCGCTTTAGACAAAATGGGCAACAGCTACTATCGCGTCACCGACCCGAAGGTGAAGTCAACGCCTGCAATGGACGCTACCGTGACGCAGGGCAAAGTAGAAAACTCGAACGTCGCTCCGGCGGAATCGGCGGTGCGGCTGGTGGATTTAATGCGGCAATACGAAATGCTGCAAAAGGCCGTCTCCGTGTCGGCTGATATGAACAAACAGGCCATCGATCAGGTGGCGAGAGTAGGCGGCTAAGCTCCCCAAAGAGCTTGCCAAGGAGAACAGAATGATTCGAGCCCTCTATAGCGCTGCCAGCGGCATGTCCGCCCAGCAGACCAATGTCGATACCATCGCCAACAATCTGGCGAATGCCAACACCGCGGGGTTCAAGATGCGCCGCGCGCAGTTCCAGGATCTGATGTATCAGAATATGGTCCAGCCGGGAGCCTCAGCCGGTGCGCAGTCGGTGGTGCCCAGCGGCTTACAACTTGGCTTGGGAACACGCACCGCCTCGAATGAGATCGTGTTCACGCAAGGCGATTTCTCGCAGACCAGCAATCCGATGGACGTGGTGATTCAAGGAAAAGGATTTTTCCAGATCCAGCGCCAGTCCGGAGATCTGGCCTATACACGTGCAGGAAATTTTCAACTCAATAAGGATGGCAACATCGTGACGTCGGACGGGGACCTGCTGAACCCGCAGATCACCATACCACCGGACGCACAGTCGGTGACCATCGCCACGGACGGAACGGTCAGCTTTACGCAGCCCGGGCAGACGGCGGCGCAGGTAGGCGGACAGATCCAGTTGGCAAATTTCCCCAACCCGGCAGGCTTAAACAGCCTGGGCAAGAACCTCTACACGCCGACGGAAGCTTCCGGCGACGCCATTGTCGGCAATCCCGGCGGACAGGAAGGCCTGGGAACGCTGCTGCAAGGTTATAGCGAGCAATCCAACGTCAGCGTGGTCGATGAGTTCGTCAATCTGATCGTGAGCCAGCGCGCCTATGAAGCCAACTCCAAAGTAGTGAAGGCGGCCGACGAGATGTATCAGCAAATGAATAACGTCACGCAATGATCTTTTTCGAAACGATCATGGCGCTTCCCTTTCTACTGGCCGTTGCTCCTAATGTGGTCGCTCCTTTGGATGGTTGTTTGCCGATTCAGGATGAGCGGATTTACGCGCGGGATGTTGCCGCCGCGGTTCCTGCGTTTGCAAATGTCCCCGCCGATTTTGCCTTAGGCTATGCGCCAGCCCCAGGAACACGCCGGGTTTTCAAAAGCGACGCACTGGCACGGGTCGCGCGTAATCAAGGTGTCGCGGCGGACGGGTTGGAAGCTTTGCCCGACGTTTGCTTCGAGCGCGCCATGACGACGCTGGAAGCCGGAGAAATTCTGGAGGCGATGCGCGGCGCCTGGGGTGCCGGAAGTGTGCCCGGTCCGGACGTGCACATGGAGCTTCGTTCCTTTAGCCCCCAGGTCGCTCCGCAAGGGATAGTCGTTTTCCCGCGCTCGGGACTGCAACTGCCCGCCACATCGGATCCCCAAGCGGACGTGCTATGGCGCGGATACGTGCTGTATGGAAATAATCGCCGATTCAGTATTTCTGCACGGGCTCACATCAGCACAACCACTACGCGCGTCGTCGCCGTGGCCGATCTTTCGGTGGGCAATGTAGTTCGCGAAGATCAGGTCCGTCTCGAAACTTTCGATACTTTCGCACTGGATGATCGTCCCGCGAGGAATCTGGATGAAGTTGTGGGATTCGTCCCCAGAACAATGATTCGCAGCGGAGCAATGGTTCTTCGAAGCCAGCTCAGCCGAGCTCCCGAGGTCGCCAGAGGTGATGTGGTCAAAGTGGAAGTCACCGCGGGGGGCGCCCATCTGCTATTCGAAGGACGAGCGGAAACCGAGGGTGTAGCGGGCAAAACGATCCTGGTGAAGAATCTGACTAGCGGAAAAGACTTCCGGGCCAGAGTCACCGGCAAAGGTAAGGTAAGCGTGCAATGAGAATGCAAGCGATCGCGGTTGTGACTGTATGGGCGGCCCTGACGGCAGCGCAGAAGCCAAAAAAAGAGCCGGCGGAATCAGCGTTGGATCAGACGCTCAAACAGGTTGCCGCGGCTCAGGGGACCGAGCGCCTGGCGGCCCAGCCAGGCTCCCTGTGGACGCCGACTTCTCTCTTCTCGGATCTGACGTCAGATCTTCGCGCGCGCCGTGTGGGCGACATCGTTACGATTCTGGTTCAAGAGAGAGCGTCGGCAGTGAGCTCAGGCACGGTCAAGACGCAGCGTAATTCGAGCCTGCAAGCCAGTATCACCGCCGCTGGGGGAATCACTCGTGCAACCGGACCGCTGGCGAATCTAGCCAAAGCTGGCACCAATAGCTCTCTGGACGGACAAGGCGCGACCACGCGGGACACAACCTTAACTGCGACGATCTCCGCTGTCGTGACGCAGGTGCTCCCTAACGGGAGTTTGGTGATCCAAGGCACGAAGAACGTCAAGATCAATAATGAGAACCAGGTATTGGGACTGCGCGGCCTGGTGCGTCCCGTGGACTTGGACACGACCAATACCGTCTCTTCGGACCGCATTGCGCAAATGGATCTGCAAGTCAACGGCAAGGGCGTGGTGGGGGATCAGATAAAGCGGCCGTTTATCTTGTACCGGCTGCTGATGGACATACTGCCGTAGGAGTCGAATCACTGTGAGAAGCAGCGTCGCAATTATCGGATTGGCTGGACTGCTGTCCGCTCCCGCCGGAGCGGCCACGCGGCTTAAAGAATTGGTATCGCTCGAAGGCGTACGCGATAACCAGCTCATAGGCTACGGCCTGGTTGTCGGCCTGAATGGCACCGGCGATCGTAAGCAGACCTTTTTCTCCGCCCAGAGTCTGGCCAACCTCCTTCAACAGATGGGCGTTTCGGTTAACCCGCTGCTCATCACCGTTCGCAACACTGCGGCGGTTATGGTGACGGCCACACTGCCCGGCTTCGCGCAGGAGGGCGTTCACATCGATGTCACCGCCGCCGCCATCGGCGATGCCGCGAATCTTCAAGGCGGATTGCTGGTTCTAACCAGCCTGCGGGGCGTCGACGGACAAGTCTATGCGGTGGCGCAGGGTCCGGTGGTCACCGGCGGATTTTCGGCCGGAAAGTCGGCCAACAGCCAGACGGTTAATCATCCCACCGTGGGCCGTGTGCCGGCTGGAGCGATTGTGGAGCGAGGGGCGCCATCGCTTACACCCACCGGACGCGTGAAACTACAACTCCGCCAGCCGGATTTCACGACCGCGGTGCGGGTCAGCGATATCGTCAACAAGAAATTCCCCTCCGCCATCCCGCTGGCCAAGCCTGAAAACTCCGCGCTGATAGCGATCAACGTTCCCCCGGAATACACATCGCGCGTAACCGAGTTCGTGGCGGATATCGAAGCACTGGAAGTGGATGTGGACCGGGCGTCCCGCGTCATCATTAATGAACGCACCGGCACCATCGTTATGGGCAAGGAAGTGCGCGTATCCCCCGTGGCGATTATGCACGGCAACCTTACCGTGGAAATCCAGACGATCCTCCAGGTCTCCCAGCCCGAGCCGCTATCTCAAGGGAAAACTCAAGTTGTCCCGCAGCAAACCACTACCAGCGGCGAAGAGAAAGCTCGCAATCTGGTATTGAAGGACGGCGCCACGGTAGAGCAATTGGTGCAAGCCTTGAGCTCGATCGGGTCGACGCCTCGGGATATCATCGCGATTCTGCAAAGCCTGAAGGCGGCCGGCGCGCTCGAAGCCGACCTGGAAGTAATTTGATGAGCGTTTCCCCCATCTCCAGCGTCCCGCTCGACTTCACGGGCGTCCGAAGCTCGCATAAGACGGACAGTCCAGAGAAGATCAAGGACGCCGCGTCGCAGTTCGAAGCGCTCATGATCGGGCAGATTCTCAAGGCCGCGCATGGAGACTCGGACGAGGGAGCATTCGGCGGCGAGGCGGACCCGGCATCGGCTACCGCCATGGATTTCGCCAACGAATATTTTGCGCGCGCCATGTCTTCAAAGGGCGGGTTGGGACTTAGCAAGATGATCGTAGATGGATTGCAGAAACATGGCACGCCAGCGCCCGGCGACGCTGCCACCACTCCGGCCTCGCCAACGGCCGAGCAATAGCAGAAACGCAATCTGGGGTCAATCCGGCCAGGCCAGTCCTGTCGTAACGTTTGTAGAGAATTCGATAGCGGCTCAGCTTGAAATCTCTGGCCAACCCTCTTCCGTGCACCGGACGATTAGGTCAACCGACCCTTTCTCGGTGCCCCAAAACTCTTCGCTCAAATGGTAGTGATTGGCCGCAGTCGAGAGTTCCTCGGTCGTTAAATCAGAGAGACCTAAGCAGATTGCCGCTAGCGCTCGGAGTCCCAGCCGGTTCCCCGCAATTCCTACTGTGTGCCAGCCGTCTCGCTCACTAAGGGTAACTTGTAAGCGAGCACCTGGCGCGCAGATTTCATCTCTTCGCTCTGGCAGGCGTTCCCGTGGTCCCGTTTCGTCAAGGTCGTCTGGATTCATTGCTGACATGGCTTTATACATGATGGACTACAACTATGCGCGGAAGCATACGACTCTCCCGCCGCACGCGGCGGCACGGAGACGAAGGTAATGATCGGCAACCCCCCGTCCGGCGCGCATGCCTCAATCCTGCCCAGTCGTGTCAAATGTGGATGGCTATGGCGCTTACTGACCGAGCAGGTTCTTCATCTGCGTGAAAATGAGCAGAGCCGCGGGTCCCAGTGTCACCAGAATCACCGAAGGAAAGATCAGAAAGAACACGGGGAAGATGAGTTTCACGCTGACCTTCCGTGCCTTTTCCTGGGCCGCTTGCCGGAAACGCGTGCGCAGGTAGCGCGCGTGTACCCGCAGCGCCGGTCCCAGGCTGGTGCCGAAGCGGTCGGTATCGACCATCAGGGCGGCGAATTTCTGAATTTCCGAATCGCGGGTGCGCCGAGCAAAATTGCGCAAAGCGTCTTCGCGGGAGGTGTTGGCTCGCAGTTCCAGATGCAACTGAGTGAACTCGGACGCCAGGTCCGGATGACTGATGCGCAGGCCGTGGCTGGTGTCGAGAATCGAGGCATCCAGGGCCTGTCCGGCTTCAACGGCCAGCACCATAAGATCGAGCGCCGCCGGCAAACCGCGCCGTAACAAGGCAGATCGCCGAAGCACCAGCCGGGAAAGTATGCGATCGGGGATCATATAGCCGAACGCCAGTCCGCAGGCGGCCGGCAGCAGAGCTCCGGAAGCCTGTTGCCCGAAGGTAACCGCCGCCCAGGCGCCCACTGCGGCGAGCATCAGAGCGGTGGCGCACTTGATTCCCAACAACACAGATACCGCCGACGGCCAGCGATACCCGGCCGCGGCCAGTTGTGCCCGCAATTCAGAAGTTCGCGCAGCCCAGGATGGCAGGGCTTCTCCCATCATCCGGAATATGTCCACCGCTGCCGCTTGCGCAGCGGGCAGATCGGGATGATTGAGAGTCAGCGGTGAAGCAGCATTGCCGCTCTGGCCCGCGATCCGCGAAGGCTTCAGCACGAACGCGTAGCCTGCGGCGCTTACGGCCGCCAGCGTGAACAGAAAGAATACAATCAACAGCGTAGCGGAGGTCATAAGGTCTATCTCAAAGTTTGATATCCACGATTTTGCGAATCACCAGTTGCGCCAGGACCAGGCACGCGATGGCTCCGGCAATCAGCGTCTTGCCCCACGGATGGAAGTACAGGGTCTGCATGTAGCCGGGACTGAAGACCATCATCATGAGGGCGATCGCCACCGGAAGAGCGGTCAGAATCGCGCCTGTGAGTTTTCCATGGGCCGCCAAAGCCCGCACTTCGCCTTGCAACGAGATGGCTTCGCGCATATTCTCGGCGACGCCGCTAAGCACTTCCCCGAGCTTTCCACCGGTGCGGGAATGCAGCACAACAGCAGAGATGAAAATGTTGACTTCGAGGACCGGGATGCGTCGTGCCAGATTCTCCAGCGCTCTATCCCAGCCCATGCCCAGATTGGCCTCTGCGGACGCCTTCTTGAGTTCTGTGGAAATGGGTTCAGGAGCATCCGACGCCACTATGTCCACCGCGGCTGGCAGCGCATAGCCTGCCCGCAGCGCGCGCGCCATGGAATCGAGCACATCGGGAAACGCTTCGCGGAACGCGCGGAATCTTTTCTCCCGCGCGCGCAGAATATATCCGTACGGCAGGAATGCGACGCCGATCGCGCCGGCGAAAGCGGCCCAAACGGGTAAAATCCGCAACAGTAGGAAACCCGCGATGGTTCCACACAGCAGCATCAGTGCCGTAACGCGGCCCACTGACCATTCGAGCTCGGCCTGCGCCATGCGAACTTTTAGAATTTCGATGAAATCGAAGCGCGCCAGCAGACTGTCCCAAAAATTCAAGCTGCTGAGCCGCTCGTCACGGAACAGCGTCGAATTGCCGTCCTCTTGGGCGGCTTCGGCCTCGGCGGTCTGCTTTACGAATCCCATCCAGGCCACCGCCACGGTGATGGCAGCCAGCAGGAAGATCGCGGCGAAGAACGCCAGAACTGACAGGATTAGCATACGCCCCGCGTCTCTAGTGAGTTTGCGATTCTGCCCCGCCGGTCGCGCGCAGGATCGTATCCAGCGTCACAGCGGCCCGCGGGCGCGTGGCCTTGTCCAAAGGATTGCGCAGCGCCAGACGTACCCGTGCTCCGGAATCGGCAAGAGCCAGAAGGTCCGCGTCGGCGGGATTCGTCAGCAAGGTCACAGCGGGCAGGTTGGATCCCTGCGAGCTGGCTTCGGGTTGCGGATTTACCGAAAGAACCGGAACGCCTTCAAGGATGGTGCGAAGCTGAGGCTCGGAGTTGGCTATCTTGCGGGTGATCAGGACCTGGACGTCCACTTTCTGTCCCGGACCAAGTTGCGCGAGCACGCCGTTCGAATCGGTCACGTGCACCGAAACCGCACGCATTCCGGCGGGCACGCCCGATCCCCCGCCCTTTTCGGTCGAAGCTAAACGGGCGGCCAGCACCGGCTCGCCCTGCGCCAGCGGCACGAGGACGGTGTGCCCTGCGACCTGCTGTGCCGATTCGAATGCGCCAGCCGGAGTTCCATCCACCGGCCAAGGGATGGATTGAACGTCGGTTTCGGCCAAAACGGTTCCCACCGGGATGGCCTTGGCGGCCACCACCACCATTTTTCCGCTCCCTGTACTGCTGCTGAGCTTGTTCACGAACAAGCCGTAAAAAACGCCAGTGGCAATAATCGCGACTACCAGAGCAATTCCTAAGAGCTTCGCTAAGTTATTCTGTTTCATCCTGTTAGACCTTTGGCCCGCCTAATCGGGCGTAGTGCGTGGTGCTCCCTTATCTCCGATAATCGGCATGGACTAGATTCTTCGTTAGGGTGACCCGGATCTACAATGAACGTATGGACAGTTTGACCATTGCGGGCCGCTCGTTCCGGTCGCGGCTGTTTGTGGGGACCGGCAAATACCGCAGTTTTCAGGAGATGGCTCGCTGCCACGAAGCTTCGGGAGCGGAGGTTGTCACGGTGGCCGTGCGGCGGGTCAATCTCGATCGCAGCCAAGAGTCGCTGCTGAACTATATTGATATGTCCAAGCACTTTCTGCTTCCCAACACGGCCGCATGCTACACCGCTGACGAGGCCATCCGGACAGCCCGTCTGGGACGCGAGGCGGGCATGTCCAATTGGGTCAAGCTCGAGGTGATCGGCGACGAAAGCACGCTGTTCCCCGATAATGCCGGCCTGCTCGAAGCCACGCGCATGCTGGTCAAAGAAGGATTTGTGGTGCTGCCCTATACCAACGACGACTTGATTAACGCCCGCCGGCTAATCGACGCTGGAGCTGCGGCAGTGATGCCGCTGGGAGCTCCCATTGGCAGCGGCCTGGGGATCCAGAACCTGACCAATTTGCGGATTCTGCGTGAGATGATCCACGAGGTCCCGCTGATTGTGGACGCGGGTGTGGGCACCGCATCCGACGCCGCCATCGCCATGGAACTGGGTTATGACGGCGTGCTGATGAACACCGCTATCGCCGCAGCCGAGGATTCGGTGTCCATGGCCACGGCGATGAAGCTCGGCGTCGAGGCCGGCCGCTACGCATACTTAGCCGGCCGGATGCCGAAGAAGTTGTACGCGGCGGCGAGTAGTCCGATGGCGGGAGTGGTGCGGTAGGCAGGTTTCAGAGCCGCATCGGGACTTAAGCTAGCCGCGGGTATATGGCTGTTCAGCCAACAGTACGCACAGGCTTTAGGCCTATGCTACGTGTTCGAATCCTCCTCCCCGCATCGCCCATGCTAGCCTGGCGCTCGAGCGAAAAATCCCAATATTCACGAGTAGTTGCAGGTCGTTAGGCGTCGTTAAGACCCTGACGAGATGTTCTATTATGGAACACTTTTGTGGGATCTAGACGGTAGGCTCTTCGTGTGGCCAACGCTCGCGGAAAG
>JAICXC010000060.1 GCA_025980665.1 Bryobacteraceae bacterium | reverse complement strand
GCGTCTTTTCATTCGCGGATTTCGGATAAAAGCCTGAATTCTAGTTGTTTTTCGACAGCGGCGTGTTACCCTATTCCGGTAGTAGTCGGGGTACGAGACACCCGGAGAAGAATAGTTATGAAAGCGTTGTGCGCTCTGTTTGTCCTGGTTCCGGCGGCCTTCGCCAGTACGATCACGGGTCTTGACCCCGTTCCCATCATTACGACGATTTGCACGGTAGGCGGTTCTTCCGTGGGTTGCTCGATCTCGCCTGAGCAGTCCGGAACCGAGAGCGTAGCCGCATATGGCTCTGCCTCGATCGTCGGATTGAACACCGCCAACGGCTTGAACATCGAAACCATCGCCGAGGCTCAGGCGGGCACCGCCGGGTCAGTATTTGGGAGCTTAGGGTCGTCGGCCATCGCCACCGTGACTTTGGATTTCTTCGGATCCACAGAGGGGCCGGAGAGGCAGGGATTCGCAACCTACTTGATTTACGCGGACGGCGATCACGGAGGCGGAGCCTCAGGCGGTGCAACCAGCTTCATCTCTGGGCTAGGGTCTTGTGGTAATCATTGCGACGAACACGGGACGTTGGTGCCGTTTGAGCTAGGAGTGCCGTTTGAAATCGGGCTCTCGGCTGCGGCCTACGGTCAAAGGCAGGAATATAAGCATACGCTTGATGGCGGCTCCGGTGATGCAATGGTGCGGCTTCAGCTTTTCGAGGCTGATGGCACGCCAGTGACAATTTTCGATCCTGTCGGACCAGTCCCGGAACCGGGCACTTGGATTCTTCTAGCGCTCGGGATGGTCACTCTATCGGCTTTTCGGAGCCGACCGATCCTGGGCGCCGCCCGGCGCGCCTTATCCCGTTAGTGTCATCTGCCCGCTAGTGGCGTTCCTATCCAACCGGCGATCACGTTGAAGTGACGAAGCATATATCATGGATTCTGCTTGGTCACCCGCCCCTAAGGAAGGTTTAATGAAACGTCACATTTGGACGAGTTGTGCTTGCATGATGTTGGGAGCGGTCGCGTCGCTCTCGGCGCAGGATGTCACGATCACCAACGCGCGTATCGTGGATGCCAATCGAGTTGCTAACCGTACCGTAATCGAGCGTGGATCGATCGTGGTGCGCGCCGGAAAAATCGTCTCGGTGCAGGCCGGCGCTCCATCCGCTCCAAGTGGGAAGAGTATTGATGCGAAAGGCATGACCGTCATGCCCGGGTTCATCGACGCACACCGGCACATCAATACCGGACCCATGGAGAAGGCGCAGATGCAGGCGCTGCTGGAGGCCGGTTACACGACTATCTTGTCGGGTGGCGGTCCCGCCGAAGGCAACATCACGCTTCGGGATCACATCGACAAAGGCATCATTAATGGGCCGCGCATCATTCCGTCTGGCGCCGTGAGGCTTAATGGAACCGCCGAATCGGCTCGTGCCGAGGTGCGTAAGCTTGCGGGTATGGGAGTCAAGTTTACCGGCGAAATACTCCTGACGCCTATCCCAGGGCCAAGTGAAAAAGAGATCGAAGTTCTCAAGGCGGTGGTGGACGAAGCGAAAAAGGTGGGCGTGATGGTCCAGGTCCACGCGGTCAGCTCGAAGGCCATGGTAGCCGCCGTCGACGCCGGTGTGCCGCTGCTGGTTCACTTACCGAACAAAGACTGGGTGAGTAAAGAGGATGCAAAAAAGGTCGCGGCCGCTGGAGTGAAGGTTTTGGGGACCGTGAGCTTCGGCTCACCCGTATTCGGCGTTTTTGCAGATGACAACAAGGCGCGGTTTCGCGACGGGAAGGCGTGGCCCGAAGGGATCATCGACGGCGTTCGGCTAGGCGAGGAAGCCGGATATATGCCGGTGAATGCGCGTACGATGTGGGATGCCGGCGTCGTACTCGGCTACTGCACAGATACGAACTACGATCCCAAGGCTGGGCTCGACCATGAGCTGAAGATTCTCAATGTGATGTTCTCCATGCAGGATCTCATCAAGATGATGGGCCCGAATACGGCGTCCTACATCCAGATGGGCGACCAGCTCGGAACGCTCGATACGGGTAAGCTGGCCGACCTTATCCTGATCGACGGCGACCCACGGGAAGGTTATTGGAATTGGCTGAAGACGAAAGTGGTAGTCAAGGGCGGGACGGTGGTGGTCGATAAACGCTAGGCCTAAGTCCCTAACGTACTCAAAGTGCCCAGCCTGCGCAGTAGAGTGAATTTCGGGCGCACATGCGGGCTTTCCGGAAGGCCGCTGATATTCTGGGCCAGGGCATCGCAGGCCTTCCCGAAGGCGCTGGAGGGAGATGCCAGACGCGTTTCCAAAATCGAGTCACGGACCTCTCTGTAATCGTTGGGCAAGGTTGCGAAGACCTTGCCCTCCACCGCTTTTTCGATATTTTCCATAGGTTGCCGGCGTTTTTCCCAGCGGTTCACCAAAATATTGATGTTTTCGGCGGGAATTTCACAGCTTTCGAGCTCGGTGCGCCGCAGCTTTGCCAGCTTCAGGGAAGGCAGCTCGGGCTGGCTCACGACAAAGACCGCCCGGGCATTTCGTACGAACTCGGCGGTGGCCTGATTAATGACTTCGGGCAGATCCACGACGATGTAGTCGTATTGCTTTTGGACAAATAGCAGCAACCGGTAGTAGTCGGCCCATGATGGCAGGCGGCCGCGGCGGCTAGGGTTCGACAGAAGCAGATCCAGTCCGTTGTGTTGCGCCGTGAACTGCCGCCATTCCAGGGGACTTAAGAATTCGGCCTGATGCTGCAAAAGCTCGGGGAGTCCCTTGTTTTTCTCCAAGTCCAGCATGATGGAGAGAGGGCCGGAGCGTTGGTCGCATTCGACCAGCAATACCTTTTTGTTCGAGCCGGCAAGGGCGGAAGCCACGTGGAGGGCGACCGTGGAGCAACCGCCTCCGGCCTTGGCGGGTATGAATGCCAGGATGTTCTTGTGGGTTAAGGGATATCGGCGGTGAATGGCTTCGTACGCGGCCGCTTCAACATCTCCAGGAGAGAAAGGCTCAGGCAGCAAATCGAGAATGCCAGCTTCCTCGAATTTGAGCTGCTCGGCTCGATCCCAGCGCGGCCGGAATCCGATGATTACAGTGCGAGGCAGGCTGTGCTGAATCTCTTTGGCAATGACTGCGGCTTCGATCCAGTCGCCCAGGTCCAGAAGAACGATGGCGGGATTCTGAGCGGTGAGCGATCGGGCGATTTCCTTGGCGGGGGGTACCGGCGTGATTTTCAAACAGGGCTGAAAAGCACCCGAATCCATGGTCAGAATCTCAATGGCGTCGGCTGCAACTTGATTGGGGGTCACTACGGCGAGCCGAAGCATGAGTCGTTAAAGATTATTCTACAGGTTTGACCAAGCCCCGACACGTTTCAGAACGAAAAACGTTCCTCCTGCCAGGGATTGCCGCGCATGTGATAGCCGTTCTGCTCCCAGAAACCGGCCTGGTCGGTTTCCCGGAACTCGACGCCTGCCACCCACTTGGCGCTTTTCCAAGCATAAAGCTGCGGCACAATGAGCCGCGCGGGTCCACCGTGTTCGGTGCTGAGCGGTTCCCCATCGTGGGTGAGCGCGACCAGGGCGTCCGGCGCTAAAAAATGCTCGGTGGGCAGATTCGTGGTCCAGCCGAAGTCGTATCCGTAGACCGCCACGAACTTTGCGTTGGGCAGGATCCCCCCGGTCCGATCCACAAGTTCCTGGATAGACACGCTTCCCAAAGGTTGCCAAGTCTGGACCAGCGCGTGACACAGTGGAAATCGGCGAAAACCTTCACTCTGGGCAGAGCTTGGAACTCTTCCCAATTCCAGGAGACAGGCTTGACGATCAGTCCTTCGATCGAGAATCGCCACTTGGTCAGGTCTATGGCAGGCGAGCCGGACGCGTCCAGGACGGGCCACTTAAGCGTGCGGGACTGGCGGGGTGGAATGCGATTCTCGCGCCGCGTGTCCGGACTGATGATGATGTCCTCGCCCAAGCCGTCCGGGGAGGGGATTGGCTTGCCTTGGGTTTTGGAGGAATCCATGCCGAACATATCTTCAGTGTATTCCTGGCCTGAGAATTCCGAGCGCTTTCCCAGACTTAACATCTATGTGGACGGCTTATCTATGGATCGCGCTGGCCAGTGTGGCGGCGGCCCAGTCGACCGTGGAATACATCGGAGGCACGGCTGCGCTGGCAGAAAGGACGCGCGGGGCCATTGCGCTGTCCGACGAGCGTTATCTAGCGTTCTATGCCGGAAAAACACAACTGCGGGTGGCCTACGATCGCATCAACCTGGTCGAATATGGCCAGCAAGTGGATCGGCGTCTGGCATTGGCGCTGGTGCTTTCGCCGGTTTTCCTGCTCAGCAAATCGCGCAAGCACTTTCTCACGATCGGTTATAGCGGCGAGGATGGCAAACAGCAGGCCATGGTTTTTCGAGTGGACAAGAACGGCATCCGGCCCACGCTGGTCGGCTTGGAGGCGCGTACGGGGTTAAAAGTTCAGTATCAGGACGAGCAGGCGCGGAAAGCGCGTAACCAATGAGACCGAAACCGATGAAGACGATAGCGCTATTCGTACTGCTGTGCGCCACTGTCGGGGCTCAGGACGACTTGTCGAAACAACTGTTAAGCGTCAAGCGGATCTATGTCGACCGGCTAACCGGCGGCGAAACCGCCGCGCAGATGCGCGATCTGATCATCGCCAGTATCCACGGCGCGAAGCTGTACGTGTTGACCGAGAATCAAGAGCGCGCCGACGCGGTTATGCGGGGCGCTGCCGAAGACTTGATTTACACAGACCAGTTTCAATCGTCCGACAGCGTGGACATGCGCAGCGGCATCGCGGCAGGCTCTCGGTCGGCTCGAACGTCGAGCGGCGCCAGATCGCTTAGCATCGGTGTGGGCGACAAAGATTCGACCGATATCCATGAGCGCAAGCACGAGGCGCTAGCCACTGTAAGGCTGGTCAATAAGGATGGGGACGTCATCTGGTCGACTACCCAGGAAAGCGATGGAGCGAAGTTCCGGGGGGCGAGCGCAGATGTCGCGGATAAAATCGCCAGGCAGCTGGCGGCGGATGTCGAGCGGGTACGGCAAGGCGGCGAGCCGCGTTAGCCGGACAGTCAGGAGCTCGAGTGGCGCTTAAGGATCTGAGGCAGGTTCTGCGAAAATGCTGAGCGCGCCAGGACCATATCGCAACCGGCTTGCTGAGCCTGCAGCTTCAGCTCGCCCTGGATGTGCGAAAGATACCCCAGCAGGTTGATGCGCTTGGTGTGTTCATCCGCCTTCAGCTTGCGGATCAGGTTAAGCGGATCCACGCCCGCGAAATTCATGTCCATGATGATGAGCGCCGGGTGAAGCTTGGCCTGCTCCAGGGCATCATGTTCGCTCTTGACGAAAGTAATGCTCAATCCGGCGCGTTTCGCGGATTCATTGATCTTAACGGTAAAGAATAAGTCTTCGAGCACGGCCAGGACTTTCTTGGGTTCCAGCATCGAGGTAAAAGTGTCCTTCTGAAAAACCGAGACGGGGAGTAACCCAATGCTACCATGCAGAAATGACGGAGGGCCGGAATCCTTTTGCGGATCCGCTGCGCTTTGAGCGCCGCGTGCCGGAATGCGCCATTGTGATCTTCGGCGCGGCAGGCGACTTGGCCAAGCGGAAGCTCTTGCCGGCTCTGTATCGGCTAGCCTATGATCGGCGCCTTCCGGCATCGTTCGCCATCGTCGGCAATTCGCGCACTCCGATGATCGACGACGACTATCGCGCGCGTATGCGTGAGGCCGTGAAGCAGTTCAGCGAGGACGGCGACTTCGACGAAGAATTGTGGAAGCGATTTGCCGCGAACCTGCATTACGTGGCGGGCGACGTCAAGGACCCGCAGCTCTATCAGGCGCTGCGGGAGAAGGTAAACGCCACCGGACAGGCCAATATCCTGTTCTATTTGTCGACTCAGCCAAGTTACTACGAAGTCATCGTGGACGGAATCGGCCATTCCCACCTGGCGGCGGCGCCGGAAGGAGCGTGGCGCCGATTGATCGTCGAAAAACCTTTCGGCCACGACCTGCAAAGCGCGAAGGAATTGAATTCGCGCATCCACGCGGTCTTTCGCGAGGAAGACACGTATCGCATCGATCATTATCTAGGCAAAGAAACGGTCCAGAACATCCTGGCACTGCGCTTCGGCAACGGAATCTTCGAGCCGCTGTGGAACCGGCGCTATATCAACCACGTGCAGATCACGGCGGCGGAATCGATTGGCGTCGAGGGCCGGGGCAGCTACTATCAGGAGGCCGGCGCTCTCCGCGATATGATCCAAAATCACCTGTTGCAGGTGATGGCGACGGTCGCCATGGAACCGTCCGCGGTATTCGAGCCCGACGCGGTACGCGACGAGCGAGCCAAACTTCTGCGGTCGATCAAGATCATGCGGCCGGAGGAGGTCGATTTGTATGCGGTCGCCGGCCAATATAAGGGTTTCCGCCAGGAACCGGGGGTGAATCCGGACGCCCAGACTGATACTTACGCGGCCGGAACTTTCTTCGTCGACAATTGGCGCTGGGCGGGTGTACCGTTCTTCATTCGAAGCGGCAAGAAGCTTCCGAAGCGAGTCACCGACATCGCCATCCAATTCAACCAGGCCCCGCTCGCGCTCTTCAGTGCTGGCGGCGGGGATCAGAAAGCCCGACCGAATCTGCTCATCCTCCGTATCCAACCTGAGGAAGGTATTTCGCTGTTGTTCTTGTCCAAAGAGCCGGGCAGCGGGATGCGGCTTCGGCCCGTCTCGATGGACTTCAACTACGGGACGAGCTTCGGCGAGCGATCTCCTTCTGCCTACGAGACTTTGCTGGTCGATGCAATGGTAGGCGATCCGACTCTCTATACCCGCCAGGATATGGTGGAGGCAAGCTGGGCGGTGATCGAGCCTATTCTCGAAAACTGGAGCAGCCGGCGTTTCGATTTTCCGAATTATGATGCGGGCACATGGGGTCCGGCGGAAGCGGACGCGATGATCGCCAAGCTTGGGCGTCAGTGGCGCAATAGCTGAAATATGAGTACGACTGCGACGGTCCAGCCTGAACGAATTCTGCGCGACCTGCAGGAGTTGTGGGCAAAGATGGCATCGGACCAGGCCGATTCGGGGGGCGTGCTCCGCGCCTGCGCGATGACGCTAGCGGTGGCCGCTGAAAACGCCGCCGATGCCGAGCGAGTCCGCCAGACCGTGGGCATACTGATGCACAGCCATCCTAGCCGCGCGGTTATTCTGCATCCTGATGACGCGGGCGGAGAATTGGAAGCGCGGGTTTTTGCCGAGTGCTGGAAGCCGTTTGGCAAGACCCAGCAGATCTGCTCGGAGGGAATCGAGATCACGGCCGGGCGGAACGGATTTTCGGAAGTCGCGAAGTTTCTGGTGCCGCTGAGGGTCCCGGATCTGCCAGTCGTGCTGTGGTGCCGTGGAGTATCCGCGCTCGAGCCGGGGCCGTTAGAGCCTTTGTTCCCGCTGGCGAGCAAAATCATCTTTGATTCTTCCCAGGTTTCAGATGCTGACAGCGCGCTGCAATTTCTGCGCCGCCTCAGAGGCAGGGGGAGTCGTGTGGCTGATCTGCATTGGACCCGGCTCACCGGCTGGCGCGAGATCCTAGCTCATCTGTTTGACGATCAAGCGCTACAGCCGAGTGAGGTCACGGGTGCACGGGTGACATTTGGCGGGCCGTCGGTGACCACGTGCGCCCGTTATTTTGCAGCCTGGATTCGGACCGCGTTGCCGGGGACGCGCGTGATCGTCAGCTCCGACAATGGTCCGCGAGGTCTTCATTCCGTGGTCCTTTCTACGGCGTCCGAAAGTCTGACTATCGCGCTCGGTAGCGATCGCTGCGTCGAAATATCCGGACGGGGCCGCCATTACCGATCGATGCTGCCATCGGCCTCGGAAGAGGCGCTGATGCAAGAGGAGTTGGGTATCCTCGGACCCGACCCGGTTTACGATAGAGCACTCTCCGCGTAGAGACGACATATGGGAACAATCCGTCGGATGGATGTTTTACGCTTTCCTAATGCCTTCGAAGCTTCCCAAGCGTGCGGAAACCGCATCCTGGACCTACTGGCGAAAGCGATCAGCATTCGGAAGCGGGGGGTACTGGCGGTTTCCGGCGGGACATCGCCGAAACCGATGTTCGAGCTGTTCGGGAAAAGTGGATTCCCATGGGAACAAATCCACATCTTTTGGGTGGACGAGCGGTGCGTTCCTCCTTCCGATTCGCAGAGCAATTACCGGATGGCGAAGGAAACGTGGCTGGCCCCGGCCAACGTGCCCGCAGAGAATATCCATCGCGTGCAGACGGAACTGGAGCCGCACGAGGCCGCTCGACAATATGCCCAGGTCCTGCAGCAGTTCTTTAACTGTAAGCTGGGCGAGCTGCCGCAATTCGATGTGATTCATCGCGGCATCGGACCTGACGCGCACACCGCGAGCCTGTTTCCAGGCGAACCCCTTATTGCGGATCACGAGGGTCTGGCCGCTGCTGTGTGGGCGGAGAAAATGCATCAATGGCGGGTCACACTTCTGCCGGGAGTCCTCGAAGCCGCGTGGCACACTGTGGTACTGGCCACAGGCACGGATAAAGCCGAGGCTCTCAAGGCCGTGTTGCACGGCCCTTACGATCCAATGAAATGGCCGGCCCAGATCGGGGCCCGGGACGTGAATGTAAGCTGGTTTACGGATCTGCCGAAGGAATAGGCATGAGGATCCTGCGGCTGTTCTTGCTGCTCGTCATCCTTCCGTTCTTTCTTCCGTTTTTGCGGACGGCCGAGCAGCCAGCGCCTGCTCCGGTCCGAACGCACCTGGTGCTGGGCGGCGACGTGATGCTTTCGCGCCATGTGGCGAGAGTCGCACGCGAGCGAAAGGATCCGGCCTTTCCCTTACGCGATTTGGCTCCCGTGCTGCAGGCGGCCGATATTGCGTTCGTGAATCTGGAATCGCCGTTTTCTGATCGCGGCGCGGTGGTCGAGCGCGGGATGATTTTCAAGGCCGAGCCGGAGATGATCGCGGCGCTGGAACTGGCAGGCGTCGACGTAGTCTCGACTGCGAACAATCACGCGCGCGATCAGGGATCGCACGGCGTGGAATTCACACTGGACTGGCTGGTACGCCATCGGATCGCCGTGGTCGGAACCGGGACCTCAGCGGAGGCAGCCCATGCCGGCGTGGTGATCGAGCGCAACGGGATCAAATTCGGATTTTTGGCATACACCTATGACCAGTCCAACGGGAATCATGCCGATACGGATGACCGGGTGGCGGTCATGGACGTCGCACGTATGAGAGAGGATGTGGCCAAGTTGTCGGCGCGCGCCGACGCGATCATCGTGTCGATGCACGCTGGCGTCGAGTACTCACCAAAATCCAATGCGCAGCAAGTGGCCTTCGCTCGGGCGGCGATCCATGCGGGCGCTCGCGTCGTGGTAGGGCATCATCCGCACGTGACGCAGCCTTGGGAGCGATACGGCCAAGGGGTGATTTTTTATTCGCTCGGCAACCTAGTGTTCGATCAGTTCCAGCGGGTCGAAACGCAGCGCGGCGCCCTGGCGGACATCGTATTCGAGGGTCCACGGCTGGCCCGCGCCAGCCTGCTTCCAGTGGACATTGTGGGGACTGCACCGCGGCTCTCCCGGACTATCCCGCCTCCTGGCTCCGCCGAAGCAGGAGCAAAGTAATCAATCCAAGTCCTACCAGCAGCCACGTGCGCGGTTCCGGCACCGGGGCGGATCCAAAGGCTTCAAAGTCCGGAAACACGATTGTTTGGCTGCCGTGAGCCGTGGGCCGGACGTAGACCGGACCGTTTATGGGAACGTCGCTGATGATGCCGAAGAACTGCACGATGGAGGACGAGACGTTGGGGTTGTCACTACAGCTTGCGTTGTCCTGGTCGATGCACAGGTTGCCGCTACCGCTGACTATGTTGACGTGAAATCCGAAGGCGTACACCCCAGCGGCGGGGAAATTAATCGTGACGTGCTCGCCCTGGTTCGTGGCGGTCAGCTTGCTTCCGGTGGTGGTAAAACTCTCCGCGATCGTCGGGTATTGGAAATCATCGAATCCGAGAAAATCGATGGCGGTGCCGCTAGCGTTCAGAAGCCCATTCGACTCCAGATCGCCGGAAAACGTCAACGCCGGATTCAGTAGCGTCAAGCCTCCGACGGCGGCGTTAAACGAGGTTTCACCGGACGCGCCGCTGTAATAACTGGTGGTAGCCTTGACGGGCACCACCAGCCACGTGGTAATCGCCATAACGGGAACAAATACTTTCAAACCAAACATGCCACGCCTCCTCAAGCAGACGCTTTTCATCGGCGTGTGCTCATTCCAATCCGAGAAAATGTGAATTCGATACTTGGTAGGAGGAAGGGAGGGTTCGTCTCGGGCAGTAAGTTATCGGGAGTTCCTGTAGTCCTCAATCGCGCGCGTATACCCAGGGCCAAGGCCCGCGGCGGATATTACGGCTTCGGTACAGGAGGCGGCAGATCGCGCGCGGGACAGACGGACTGGAAGCCGACCTTGCGGTGCGACCCATCGCAGAACGGCTTGTTTTCGGAGGATCCGCAGCGGCACAGGCCGATGGCAGTGCGTCCGCCGAGGCCGAAAGCTTGGCCGTCCGCGTCGGTGATCTCGAACTCACCTTCCACACGGATGGATCCATTGGCATTGATAATGATTTTCGATGGCATTCTCTCGATGCTAACAGATGTCATCTGTATCGCATAAAAAGGCGTAGCCGGTGCCATAATGAATCCGAATGCGGGTTCTGTCGATCCTCGCCGCCTCGGCATTGTGCGTGCGGGCTCAGGACCCCGCCCTTTTGTCTCACATTCGGGAAAAAATGGCCGGGATTCTTCTGCGCCAGCCCAACTACACCTGTACCGAGACGGTGGAACGCACTCGTCAGTCTGTGGGGAACCACTCGAGGATCGAAGACACGATGCGGTTGGAGGTCGCCCTGGTCGACGGCAAGGAAATGTTCGCATGGCCGGGATCGAAGCAATTCGAAGACCACGACCTGAGTGACTTGGTGTCCACGGGAATGTTTGGAAGTGGGAATTTCGCAAGTTACGCCAGGATTCTTTTCCTATCCAATGTGGCAACGTTCCAGGATCAGGGAGAGACTCAATTGGATGGCCGTCGTGCCTGGCGTTACGATTTTCGAGTATCGCGCTTGACCAGCGGTCACCGCTTGCGAGTGGATAATCGTGAGGCCGTGGTGGGATTTCATGGGTCCTTGTACGCGGACCCGGAGACGTTCGATGTTCGGCGGATGGAAGTGATCGCGGAAGATATACCTGCCGACTTGAATCTGTTGGATGCGGAAACGACGGTCGATTATAGCCGGCTCCGAATCGGAGAGGAGGAGTTTCTTCTGCCAATCGAGAGTCAATTAATGATGGCGATGCCCAACGAAGTGGATCGGAATTCAGTACGGTTTGCCGATTGCCGGAAATTTACCGGCGAGAGCACGCTGCTATTCGACGATCCTGTGTTAACGGATGCGCCGGCCCCGGCGACGCCTCAGGAAGTTGAGATCCCCGCTGGGCTTACTCTGCAACTTGATGCGCCCGAACTGAATCTGTTGGAGGCGGCGGTGGGAGACGCGGTTCGTGGAATACTTGTCGCGGACCTGAAGAACCACGGCAGATTGCTCGCGCCCAAGGGCAGTGTCGCAAGTGGCAGGGTCATTCTACTGGAGCGGCATCCGAACTATTTCCTGCTCCATATCCAGTTTCGGGATCTGGACTGGCCCGGCGGTCATGCGCGGCCGAAGCTGAGCTTTGAGCGGACGGCTTTCGCGAATCGTCTGATAGGACGGCAAGCCGACGGAGCCATGGTGATCTCGCGCCAAGCCGGTCCCCGTTTAAGCGGTATCCTCATGTTCTGGAGATCGGAATAAGTGATTCATCTTTCGAGCGACACCGGCGACTTGTTCGAGCAGGCTTATGCTTTTTCGCAAAAGCAAGTGCGCAAACTGATCGAAAAGCATCCCAGCTTTTATCCGCTGCATACTCAGAACGGCAAGTGGGAGGTGGAAGGTCCGGCTTGGACGCATTGGGGCGACGGATTCCTGCCAGGCATGATGTGGATCTTCCGCAAGCATTCGGCGCCCAATTCCAACGAAGCCAACTACTGGCTGGAGCACGCCATCAAGTACACGCTGCCGCTGGAACCTCGCAAGGAGGATTACGACGTCCACGACCTGGGATTCTTATTTCTTTCCACCTATTATCGCTGGTGGCGACTCACCGGGGATCCAGCTCACAAGGAAGTGCTGATCGCCGCAGGCAGGACGCTGGCTCAGCGATTCAAGGAGAGAGGCCAGTATCTGCGGTCATTTGTAGCCGACAATTCGCTGTTTATCGACATCATGATGAACGTGGGGATTATCTTCTTTGCGGCGAAGGAAACGGGCGACCGGCGGTTGCGCGATGTCGCCATGCGGCATTCGCACACCACGCGGCGCGTGCTGGTGCGCGGCGACGGCTCGACGGCGCAGGAAGGAATTTTCGACGTTGATACCGGTGAATTTCTGCGCCAGACGACGCATCAGGGGTTCCGCGGCGATTCCTGCTGGTCGCGCGGGCTCACCTGGGCACTGTACGGATTCACCACCTGCTACGAGTACAGCCGCGATCCGCATTTCCTTGACACGGCCGAAGCGTGCGCCGATTTCTACATCACCCACTCACCGGCGGATGGGATTCCGCCATGGGACTTCAACGCACCCGCTGAAAATCGCACACTGCCTGATTCGTCCTCGGCCGCGATCTGCGCCGCGGGGCTGTTGCGCCTGTGCCGCTTAGTGCCCGACTCGCTGAAGGGGCATCTGTACTGGTCAACGGCGGTTCACATCATGCGCTCGCTGTGCGAAAGGCACCTGGCCAAGTCCGATCCTAAGTGGGAAGGAATCCTCAAGGGAGGGATGTATCACGTCAACAAGAGTCTGGGCGTCGACGAGTCGGTGATGTGGGGCGAGTATTTCTTCTGCGAGGCATTGGAACGAGTGTTATGGTAACTGACCATCGTCAATGTGATTGGCCGCAGCGGGCAGAGAGCGGGAGCTTCGTCGTGAGGCGAACTGCCTTTCTAGCGGCCCTGCTGGTATTGCCGGTAGTTTACGCGCAGAACCGGATCGATTCCGCATTCCAGAAGTTCTGGGCCGCCGACTCTCCGGCCGCTGCTGGGCGCGCCGCGGAGGATGTCGTAAAGAGCGGCGTGACGTTCGACGACGCGCTGCGGCGGCTAAAGCAGGGCAAGACGTATGCGGCGCAAAAAGAAGGCGTGGTACAGCTGAGCAATCACACCCCAGACGGCGTCGAACATAACTATGCGGTCACGGTTCCCAGAGGATACGACCCGTCGAAGCGCTATCAAGTGCGGTTCCAGCTCCACGGAGGTGTAGGCGGGCGGACGGATAATAAGCCGCGCGGGAATGGCCAGATCGGGACTTTGTCGGGTGAGAGCGCAGGCGCCGAACAGTTTTACGTGATTCCGTATGCATGGAACGAGGAGCCCTGGTGGAGTGACGATCAGGTGATGAACTTGCATGCGATCGTCGACGATATGAAGCGGAGGTATAACATCGACGAGAACCGGGTGGTGGTGGCGGGCGTCTCCGATGGCGGTACCGGTGCGTATTTCGTCGCGATGCGGGACACCACGCCGTATGCGAGTTTCCTGCCGCTCAACGGTTACATTATGGTCCTGGCGAACGGCGAGATCGATGACGGCCACAACTTTCCCAACAACATCCGCAATAAGCCGCTATTCGTGGTGAATGGCGGCAAAGACCGGCTGTATCCGATTTCAATCGTCGAGCCATACACACGCCATCTGATGAGAAACGGGGTCCAGATCGACTACCATCCGCAACCCGATGGCGAACACAACACCAACTGGTGGCCGGAGATCAAGACGCCATTCGAGAAATTCGTGGCGGATCACCCGCGCGATCCGCATCCCGACAACCTGACATGGGAAGCCGTAGACATGGCAAACAATCGAGCTCATTGGCTGGTGATCGATGCGTATGGAGCCGCGACAGGAGAGGCCAAAGAACTGCCCGACATCAACGTCTTCACCGATTCTCTAGGCACCGATCCGTTATTCGGCAGGCCGAAGGTTCCGGGGCGTGTGGATCTGGCGAAATCGGGCAACGCCGTACGAGCGACGACCAAGGGTGTGACCGCGTTCACGTTGCTGCTATCGCCGGATAAGTTCGATCTGAGCCAGCCGGTGATTGTAACCGCAAACGGCCGCGAGGTCTTTCATGCACGGGTACAGCCAAGCGTCGACACGCTATTGAAATGGGCCGCACGGGATAACGATAGAACGATGCTCTACGCGGCCGAAGTCAAAATCAAACTGAAATAACCAGGCAGTGCCTAGCGGGAAGGCGGCTCGGAATGGTCCTTGGGAGGTTCCCAGGACACGTCGTGGTAGCGATGGCACCTGCGGCATTGGTACCGGCCATGGATCGGCAACATGGGGCTGTCGTGCATGCTTCGGCACCACAGATCGGCAAGGCGATCGAGCAGACCGGAATGGCGGGGGCCTTTGGGCAGATCTGATACAGCGAACTGCGACATCTTCTTCAACACCCGTTTAACCAGAGCCAACTTAATTCTACCACTTGAGGACGTGCCAGAGGCTGGCGAAATCGTCAGTCCATAGGATCAGCTTGCGTTTGGGGTCGGTCCAGCCGACATGTGGTGCGCCTTGAACGATCTTGTTCAATAAATCCAGGTTCTCGGTAAGAATTACCCAGCTTGAGCCGTCCTCACCGGTAGCCGGATTGTCGCCAGCCAGAATCTGAGCGACGTTCCAATTCAGGTGCTGGGCGAGGCCGCGGGTGACGGGCTCCAGATTGAGCGACCGGTTAGAGATGTGGAACAGCAGCAAGCCGCCCGGAGCTAGGTGCTGTCGATAGATGTCCGCGGCTTCGGCAGTGAGCAGATGCATTGGAATGGCGTCGCTCGAAAATGCGTCCACGACGATCAACTCGAATACCGACGGTTCCTGTTCCATTTGGATCCGCGCATCGCCGAGGACAACCTGGGTCTGGGCTTTCGAGTCTGGCAGGAAGGTGAACCAAGTGGTGGCGATAGCTTGGACCAGCGGATTGATTTCGTAAAAACGAATCAGGTCGCCGGTGCGGCCCCAGGCGGCCATGGTTCCGGTTCCCAGGCCGATGACGGCGATCTTGCGGGGGGTCTCTGGGAGGGCGTTCAGCGCCATTGCGACGCCGCTATGCGGCCCGTAGTAGGAGATCGGACGATCGCGCCACGCTTGCTCCAGATATTGAGACCCATGCTTGATGCGTCCATGCGTCAGTTCGCGCATGGCCCCATGGGGATCGGAGACGTCGGTGATGCGAAGGATACCGTAGAAGTTGCGCCACGTCCCGACGGCTTTACGAGAGCCGCTCATGGTGACGGTCAACGTCGAGCTAAGACCGCCGAGGAGCAGCGCCATGATGGGGATTCTAACGGCGAAATTGCTCCTCGTCCAAAGCGACCATGCCCCGGATCGCAGCCAGCCCGTGAGTCCCAGAAAGCATGCCGCGGCGAGTCCGATGGGATATTCGTTGAATTCGGTGAAAACGCGTGGCGCTATGAGTGCGACGAATACGCCGCCCAAAACTCCGCCTGCGGCGACGGTCAAGTAAAAAAGCGTGAGATGCCGGGGGGCTGGCTTGGAATAGCGTAGTTCCCCATGGCAGAGCATGCAGATCACGAACAGCGTCGCCAGATATACGCCCAACTCGATCCAGATGGCCACGCCAATGCCCGCGTTGACCACAGCGCAAGCCGCAGGAGCCAGAACGCCGGCGGCGATAGCGAAGGGCAGACGCGCATACCAGCGGTCGTGCTCGAAGGCGAGGACGAACGTGAGCAGGTAGATCGATAGCGGTGCGATCCACAAAAACGGGCTGACGGCGATATCCTGCGTAACGATGTTGGTGGTCGCAAGGAGCAGCGTCGAACCAGCGGCGGAGAGTCCAAGCCAGAAAAGGATGGTAAGCGCCGTAGGATGGGCCGAATCTTTTTCTGCGACAGGCGACAAGATCCCCCGTCCTACTGCCCACGCCAGCGTTCCGCAGAGCAGCGTGAACACTATGTAAAGCCCGGACCAGACCCAGGCCTGGGTTCGCAGTCGCACATAGGGCTCGACTAGGAATGGATAGCTCAGTAGTGCAAGAAAAGATCCGAAGTTAGACAACGCATACAGTCGCCATGGCGATCGTCCCGAACTGATGGAGGACCATTTCTGCAATAGTGGAGCCGTCGCCGAGAGGAGGAAGTATGGTGCGCCAACGGTTATAGCCAGCAGCACAAGAATCCGAGTCGACGGGGCGTCGGTTATCGCAGGACGAATGGGAATCACGGGGAGGAACGCCAGCGATACGGCCAGAAGCGCCAGGTGAACGCGCGGCCTCGGCAGCCAATGCGCGTACCCGTATCCAGCCAGCAGCATCGCCTGGAAGAACAACAGACAGACGCTCCACACGGCGGGCGTTCCTCCGAACCAGGGCAGGATGAATCGGCCCATGATGGGCTGTACCTGGAACAGCAGAAACGCGCTCAGGAAGATCGTTACGGGGAAGAGAACCCGGCTCACGGTTAACAGACTTTACCACGTCCAGAACTGGTAAAATAAGGGTTACACCGCCGCACTCGCGGACGTCCATCTTAGGAGTCACACTTGGCAGATCCACAGGACCCGACCACTCCGCCTCCGGGCGGGCAGATGCCGCTAGGCGGCGATGGTGGGGCGAAGAACCTGATCCCCATCAATATCGAAGACGAGATGAAGCGTTCGTACCTGGATTACGCCATGAGCGTGATCGTGGGGCGCGCTCTTCCGGACGTGCGCGACGGCCTGAAGCCGGTGCACCGGCGAATTCTGTACATGATGCACGAGATGGGGCTGCACTTTAACCGCCCCACCAAGAAGTCCGCCCGCGTGGTCGGCGACGTGATGGGTAAGCTTCATCCGCACGGCGATTCGGCGATTTACGACGCCTTGGTCCGCATGGCGCAGCCGTTTTCGATGCGCTATCCATTGATCGACGGGCAGGGAAATTACGGGTCGGTGGACGGTGATCCGCCCGCGGCCATGCGGTATACGGAAGCCCGGCTGGCTCGCATCGCGGCTGAACTTCTGGAAGACATCGACAAAGAGACCGTCGACTTCAAGCCCAACTACGACGAGCAGGAAATCGAGCCGGAGGTCCTGCCGACGCGCGTTCCGAATCTGCTGATCAACGGAAGCGAAGGCATTGCGGTGGGAATGGCGAGCAAAATTCCGCCGCACAATATCACCGAGATCGTCAACGCGTGTATCGCGCTGGTGCAGAATCCAGGGATCGGTTTGCCCAAGA
Source organism: Bryobacteraceae bacterium (assembly GCA_025980665.1). Taxonomy (GTDB): domain Bacteria; phylum Acidobacteriota; class Terriglobia; order Bryobacterales; family Bryobacteraceae; genus Palsa-187. Next base: position 11,928 of record JAICXC010000060.1, on the reverse strand, counting down.
TCGCCGAACTGGTGACGGGTCCCGATTTTCCGACCGGTGGCATCATTCTGGGCCGGCAGGGAATCCACGACTACTTCGCGAATGGCCGTGGGACCATCAAGCTGCGCGCGCTGGCGAAGACCGAAGACATGGGGAAGGATCGCCAGGCCATCATCGTCCAGGAACTGCCTTACCAGGTCAACAAGGCCCGCCTCATCGAAAACGCGGCGGGACTCGTCAATGAAAAGCGGCTCGAAGGGATCTCCGAGATCCGCGATGAGAGCGACCGCGACGGCATGCGCATCGTCTTCGAACTGAAGCGCGGCGAGCAGGCCGAAGTCATCCTCAACAATCTTTACAAGCTTACGCAGATGCAGATCACGTTCGGCGTGATCCTGCTGGCGATCGTCAACGGGCAGCCGCGCGAGATGGGATTGCTGGATGCGCTGAAGCGCTTCATCGATCATCGTCTGGATGTGGTCCGGCGGCGGACCGATTACCTGATGCGCAAGGCGCGCGAGCGCGAGCACATCTTGCTCGGCTTCCAGCGGGCTCTAAACAATCTGGATCAGGTGATCGCCTTGATCCGCGCCGCGAAGAATCCCAAAGACGCGCGCGAAGCGCTGATGGCATTCATCACGCCGGCTGAGGCGAAAGAGTACGCCAAGCTTGTGGACGCTGACCCGCGAGGTCCGCGATTTAGCGAACGGCAAGCGCAAGCGATCATCGAACTGCAACTCCAGCGCCTGACCGGCATGGAACAACAGAAGATTCTGGATGAGCTGGCCGATATCCAGAAGCGCATCGCAGAGTACATGGAGATTCTGGGCTCCGAGAAAGTCCTGCGAGGAGTGGTCGTCGACGAACTGAAGGAAATCCTGAAGCAATACGGCGACGAGCGCAAGACCCAGATCATCGAGGACACTGGCGAGATCACGCTCGAAGACTTGGTCCAGGTGGAGGACGTCGCGGTAACTGTCTCGCGTGGCGGATATCTCAAGCGCACCGCGGTGGATACCTACCGCCGGCAGACGCGTGGTGGCAAGGGCCGCATCGGCATGGGAACACGCGCCGAAGATGTAGTGGAGCATCTGATCATTGCGTCGACGCACGCGTATTTGCTGATCTTCACCAACAAGGGTCGCGTGTTCTGGCTGAAGATTTATAACATCCCGGACGCTGGGACCACGGGCAAGGGCAAGCACGCTTCGGGCCTGATGAACTTGCAGCCGGAGGAGGTGGTGACCGCGTTCCTGCCGGTGAAGGAATTCGTGGCCGGTAAGTACATCGTGATGGTGACCAAGCACGGCGTCATCAAGAAGTGCGAGCTGACGGAGTTCGACAATCCCATGGCTCGTGGCATCATCGCGCTGGGCTTGGATGAAGGTGACGAACTACTCGCTGCGCGGCTGACCACCGGTTCGGATTACATTTTCCTGGGATCGCATGAGGGCATGGCCTGCCGCTTCAACGAAGAAGATGTCCGTGCGATGGGACGGCCGGCGCGCGGCGTTCGCGGCATGGATCTCGAAGAGGGCGATTATCTGGTCGGCGCGGAAGTCATCGGCAAAGAAGGCTTGATCCTGTCCATCTCAGAGAACGGCTATGGCAAGCGCACGCCGTTGACGGATTACCGGCTGACGGCCCGAGGGCGCAAGGGCGTCATCAACATGAAGACCACCCCGCGCATCGGGAAAGTGGTGGGGATTCTCTCGGTGAAGGAAGACTCCGAGCTGATGATTATCACCAAGCAGGGCCAGATCATTCGCATCGATTCGAGCGAGATCCGGCAGGCGGGGCGTTCGACGCAGGGCGTGCGGTTGGTGAACGTCGATCAAGGCGATCAGGTGGCCGCGGCCAGCCTGATTCCGGACGCTCCGGAGGGCGGGACGAACGGGCAGAGCGATTTACCGCTGCAGTAAACGCCTGAAAAGCCGATATAGTCGGCATGGCCGAGATTCAAAACCAAGATGGCGTCGAGGTCGGCGCGGAGAGCACCAACGTCTGTCCCGCCTGCCAAGCGCTGCTGTCGGACGGGACCATTCAGGGCAAGGCGGTGCTGTATTGCACGAAGTGCCGCGGCCTACTGATTTCGATCGACAGATTTCTGCCGCTGGTGGAATTTCTTCGAGCCCTGTCGCAGCCGACGGGATCGGATGTCCAGCCGCGTGATAACTTCGATGCGGATCGTAAGTTGGAGTGCCCGATGTGCGGCAAGACGATGATCGGGCATCCATACGGCGGTCCTGGGAACGTCAATATAGACACGTGCGAAGCATGTTCCGTGATCTGGCTTGATCGGAGTGAGCTGCAACGTATTGTGATGGCTCCGGACCACCACCCGGTATACTCAAGGTAATGAAGCAGGACGCGTTATTTGCTTCGCTGCGCGATCTGGGCAGCGTCATCGTAGCCTATTCCGGCGGCGCCGATTCGGCCTATCTGGCGTGGGCGGCGCACAAGGCTTTGGGCGATCAGGCCATCGCGATTACCGCCGATTCCGCGTCGTTCCCCGAATCGCACAAGCGCGATGCCGAGGACTTCGCGCGCGGGCAGGGATTCCGGCACGAATACATCGAGACGCGCGAGTTCGAGAATCCGGATTACGTCAAAAACGGTCCCGACCGTTGTTTTCACTGTAAGGACGAACTGTTCGCGAGGCTCGATGAAGTGGCTCGCGAGCGGGGAATCGCGCATGTGATTTACGGCGTGAATGTCGACGATCTGGGCGATTATCGGCCGGGTCAAGGGGCCGCGAAGCTGCACCATGTAAAAGCTCCGCTGGTTGAAGCCGGTCTGACCAAAGCCGAGATTCGCGAGTTATCGCAACGGGCGGGACTCAAAACATGGGATCGGCCCGCCTCGGCGTGTCTCAGCTCGCGTATCCCGTATGGGACGCCGGTCACCATCGAGAACGTCAAAACCGTGGAGCGCGGCGAAGAAGCGATCAAGGCGCTGGGCTTTCGCCAGTTCCGGGTGCGGTTTCACAGCGATCTGGTGCGGATCGAGATCGCGCCGGAAGAGATGGAACGGGCGTTAGCACCAGAAATGGCGCGAGCGTTTACCGCGATTTTCAAGCCCCTGGGCTTCCACTACGTGACGCTGGATCTGGAAGGCTACCGTCAAGGATCGCTAAACGCGGTGTTGCGCACCTGACGCCAGCCCCCAAAATTCAATTACAGGTTTTCAAACAAAAGACAGACTCTGAATAGCGAGTGAAGCCGCGTTTCACTTACCCGGTTTGAGCGTGAGTTTCTGTACCCGCCAGTTCAGGATCTCGGCGACGTACAGCTCGTTTCCCGAGGGACACGCCATCTCGTGAATCCAACCGAACTCCTTGGGCTGGCGGCCGGATCTCCCGAGCCATCCCAGCACTTTCCCGTCCAGCGAGAGTTTGTATACGCGGCCCGGATAGGCGTCTGCGCTATATAGATATTGCGTTCCAGGCCCGGGCGTGATGCAGATGGCCCAGGGCGCGCCGGCGGTCGCCACTTCCTGAGGAGTGCCGGCATTGCTGAACCAGGATTTCGCACCGGGCGCGACTGGCACGTCGATAGTGATGATCTTCTTGAAGTTGCCATCGTGATCGTAGACCTGGATGCGGCGGTTGCCTCGGTCGGCTATATAGATGTTGCCTTGCGCGTCGGCAGCGATACTGTGAGGCGTGTTGAACTCACCCGGAGCCGGCATCGCGCGATTCACCACCGGACCGCCCCAGGACTTGATCCAGTCGCCATTTTTGTCTAGCTTGGCGACGCGCGAATTAATGTAGCCGTCGCTGATGAAGATGTTGCCTTCGGGGTCCCAGGTGACGTCAGTAGGCTGACGGAACCGGCCGTCCTGCGCCGGACGTGGCGGATTCGGATGCTCCAGCGGCTTGGCGTTTTCATCGGAGGCTTCGGACTTGCGGCCGAACACCATCATGACGCGTCCCTGCGGATTGAACTTGATGATCATGTCCGAGCCTTTGTCGACAGCCCAGAGGTTGTCCTGCCGGTCGACACGTACGGTGTGCGCGAAGGACCAGGCGTACAAGTTATGGCCGATCTCGCGCATGAACTTGCCGTTTTTATCGAACTGCAGGACCTGCGAGGCGGTGGCGCCGTAGGCGGGTCCCGTGGTGTTGCCACGCGAGAACACGTAGACCTGACCCTGCGAATTTACCGCGACGCCGGCGGCTTCGCCAAAGTGCAGATCTTCGGGCAGTTTGAAGAAATCCGGGTTCGAGTCAAATGGGATTTCGGGAACGCTCTGGCCGAATGCGAGCGCCCCGGCCGCGCAGAACAGGGCTAGGGTGGCAGTTTTCATGAAGGAAATTGTAGCGCGATATAGTGGAGATTAGAATGGGTCTGCTGCGGTGGGTGGTTGTCCTTGCGTTGCCGGCGTGGGCTCAGATGCCTACCTGCACCGTTCCAGCCTGGAGCGCATGCGACCTGGCCTTCGACCTCGATGCCGGTGAAAACCCTGCCTCCGTCCAGTTACACGGCGAGTTTCGCTCCGCCAAGCGCACGCTCCTGATTCCGGCCTTCAGGGAGGGCGGTCGTAAATATGTCCTGCGGTTCGCACCCACGGAGCCCGGCGAATGGGCGTATCGGCTGACCAGCAATTTGAAGCGTCTGGATGGTCAACTCGGGAAGGCCATGGCTACGCCATCGGACTCGCCCGGATTTGTCAAAGTGGCGAACGTTCATCACTTCGCCTACGAAGGAACCAACAAACAGCATTTATGGATGGCGACGGCGATTGACGATTTCACCAAGATCCCGCGCGCTGATTTTGACCGCATCGTGGAGCAGAAAGTTGCCGAGAAGTTTACGCACTTGCGCGTGACCATCGCCAAGGATGCCGATTTAGGCGAGGCAGCGGAACGGATCCGGGCCATCAACACACAAGGCGTGGTCGCCGACGTGGTACTGCAGAACATTTCCGCGGAGCGCATGGAGCGGGAACGGTACATGACCGACATCGCCGCACGCTTCGCGGCGTTAAATATTACCTGGATGGGAGTGCCCGCTTTCGAGAACGTACCTAACGGGAAGGCGATCTTGAAAGACGAGGGGACGCTGCTCGCCAAGCTCGATCCTTATAATCATCCGCGGACGTCCATGGCCGAAGTTACTTCTGCGTCGCTCCAAGGAGACCGCCCTGATGAGAAATGGATGAGCTTTCTGAGTTACGGCACTCCGGATCCCAATGTAGGCGCGGTGGAACACCAGTTCTACGGGATGCCTGCGGTGAACACGGGAATCCAGTCGGAACGCGATTTGTGGAACGCCACCATGAACGGCCAGTATCCGGCGTCCGGCTCGGGCAAATACATGACGGCCTGGTTCGATTTTATGTCGGGGAATCGCTACTGGGAGCTGGAGCCCTATTTCGATGTCGACGGCGGAAGGGCGGTAGCGCTTGAAGACGTCGAGTACATCGTCTACGTCGAGAAGCCCGGGCCGGTGGAGCTAACGGTGGAAGATCATGGCTACGACGTGGCATGGATTAATCCGGCGACGGGTGAGCGGATCAAAGCGAAGAATTACAAGGGCAAACATTTCACCGGCGAGCCTCCGGATAAATCGCACGACTGGGTGTTGCAGGTGTCGCGCGAGGGTCACAAAGAGGGAATGTTGAAGTCTTACAAGTTCGACTCCCGGGAGATTCCGATTCGGCTTCAGGAGGTCGAGACCAATCCGCAAAAGATGCCGTTCGAGGTGGCGTCGCCAAACGGGGACATTTCGATGGCGATCGCGCCGCGTTACTCGTTGAAGATCGTGCGTCCGACGCGAGCCACCCGAGACCTGCTGGTCGAATGGACGGCCGAAGTGGTGCTCGATGGCGAAGGCTTCCGCGTGGCCGGAACCGGCCGCGAAGGGACGCTGCGTATCCCCGCGTCGATTGTTCACAAACTGCCCGGCACGTTGAGCCTGCGCGTGTCGATCTTGAATGCGAACGGCAAGGCCTACGTAATCGATAAAGTGTACCGGTTGGGCCCGTGACTGGTCTCCTGTTGGCGATCGATACCACCAGCGAATTCGGCAGCCTGGCATTGTTCTTGGCGGGCGCGGAAGGCGATCGCGTTCTTGAAGAAGTCGCGATGCATTCGCCCGACGGCTTCGCGCACGTCATGTTTCACGAAATCGAGCGTCTGCTGGCTAGGCACAATCTCAAAATCACCGATGTCGAAGGTTTTGCCGCCGCCGCGGGACCGGGATCGTTTACCGGCGTTCGCGTGGGGCTGACGGCCGCCAAGGGTCTGGCTGAGGCGACCGGCCGCAAAGTGGTCGCAGTTTCGAACTTGCAAGCCATCGCGTCCTTCGGCACGCGCGCATTGCGAGCCCCGGTAATCGACGCACGGCGCGGGGACATCTTCGGCGCGGTCTACGCCGCCGATCTGCTGCTGGTGGCCCCCGAGGTCGTCATGAAGCTTGACGACTGGCTACGGACATTGCCCGCAGGCACGGAAGTGACCGACGACCCTCCGAAACTGCTCGCGGGAGCCATTGCGAGAATCGCCGCGCGACGATTCCAAGCGGGACTGGCGCAGGATCCCGCCGAGATCGATGCCAACTACGTTCGGCGTTCCGATGCTGAGCTGATGTGGCGAGATAAGGTATAACGATTGAATGGTCGTCATCCTGGAGGCGGTTTCCGGACCGGTTTTAGGCAGGCGAATCGAAGTGCGCGGCGGCAACATCGTGCGGATCGGACGCACGGGCAAATCCGACTATCCCATCTTCGAAGATGGCTATCTGTCAGGTCTGCACTTTGCGGTGGAATTCGATGGAACGCAGTGCCGCATTCGCGACCTCGGCTCCAGTAACGGAACCTTCGTCAACGGTTCGCGCGTCACGGAACTGGTGGTTCAGGACGGCGATTCAGTGGTGGCTGGCGGGTCCACCTTTGTCATCCACGTCGACCTGCTCCCTTCGATCACCGCGGTCGGGATGAGACCGGTAACCACGTCTAGTCCGTTCGCGGCCACAACCAAGGTCACAAGCGAGCCAGCTTCGCAGGCAGGCGGTTTCTCCCCTGCTGAAGCTGCCTTGTTGGACGCGCTTTACTCGCCGGGCGAGGAAGTATTCGCGGTAGTGGATGCCTCGCGCGACTCGCGCATTCCCGCGTTTCTGGACGCCGCGGGCGAGCTGTACACTCCTCTCGAATCCTCCAAGGGGGCGGCTGCGTTCGTCGTCGCCCTGCCGGCCAATTCGCGCCTGGTGCACGTGCTGATCAAGGACGGATGGGGCCGCGGCTGGGGATTCTATGGAACATCCAAGGCTGGTCTCGAAACCGTACGTGCGCACTTCACGAGCTTTGTAAACGTGCAAACGGCTTCTGGCGCGGCGATGACCTTTCGCTTTTGGGACCCGCGCGTGCTTCGTGCCATGGTGCCGGCTATGCCGCCGGAAGAAGCCGCCGCGTTCTTCGGGCCGTGCGAGCGACTCGTAGTGGAAGCGGAACAATCGTCCATGGCGCTGGAGTTTTCACGAATGTCAGGCAAGCCCCGGCAGCAGACTATCGTGCTTGCCTAGAAGTGGTTTTTAAGATCCGTAAACCGCTCGATTCGCAGAAATCGAGAGCCGGCAGGGGCACGCAGTTCTTGATGCTCCAGTACCCAGGTACGTGCGTGCGGCACCAGCACGGCTCCCAAACCCGCCTCGAGCGCCGGATTGATGTCAGACTTAGGCGAATTGCCGATCATCCAGGAATGCTCTACGGGGAATCGATTCTCCTCAATCAGACGCAAGTACGCGGGCGAATCTTTTTCCTTCACGATCCCGGTGTAGGAGAAATGACGGCCCAGCCCGGAACGGTCGACCTTCATGCGCTGCTCGTCGGGATGGCCTTTGGTGAACAGCGCCAGCTGGTGCCGCTGGCTTAACTCTTCGAGAGTCTCTTCCACGCCTTCGATCAATTCGATGGGCTGCCCCAGAATCCGCTCCGCCAGCGACATGACATGCTCCAGATCGTCGGGCCGGATTTCGCGCTCCGCCAGATGTTGGTACGCCTGCTGCAGATTCCGCCCGAAATTCCGCGATCCATAGCCGTGAATCTTGGAGTTTACTAGCTCGATTTCATTGAGCACGTCGCGGACTTGCGGCGCCGTCAGCGAGGAATGTGCCAGAAACTCAACGAAGTCGTCGAACGCGCTCTCGAAATAGATGTTGTTTTCCCACAGCGTGTCGTCCGCGTCGAAGATAAGGACACTCATTCGGATTTGGGATGGCCGTGCCCGTTGCTCCCGGCGACATCCTTGGTGTGCTGAATACTCTTCCGGCGCTGGAGATATCCTGGCAGGAAGTCGGCGATGCAGCGCATTCTTTCCGCTTCGCTTCGCATGGTGAGGAGCGTCTGGCGAAATCCCAGGTCGGACACATCCTGCGCCAGGCGGAAACTCAAACGAGGATCGCTGACTTCGGGATCCAGGGGCAGCTGGCTGAATGCGATCACGTTCCGCAACAAATCTGCATCTAGGGGTTGGGACCGATCCGGCTCGTCATCGTCGAAGAATTCGACGGCGCCGCGCAGAAAAGAGCGTTCCTCGTTGAGCAGCAATATCTCGAAGCGCCGCTGCCCGCGAGTCAGAATATCCAGCCGGCCGTCGGGATATTCGCGCAGAAGACGATCCACTGTGGCGCTACATCCCGTATTAACGATGCCCTTTTCGTTGGCCAGAACAACTCCGAACTCGAGTTTGTCGCGCAGCACCTCGCCGATCATTTCCTTGTAGCGGTCCTCGAAAATATGGAGTGGAAGCTGCGATCCCGGAAGCAATACGACCTGAAGCGGAAACAGCGGCAGTAAGCCGTCCTGCATGTTACTATTATGGCGTTTCCGATTGCACTGCATGCTTCTTAAGCTCAAGCGAACGCCGGGGATTTTTTTGGTGGGTTTCATGGGGAGCGGAAAATCGACTGTCGGCCGCTCGCTGGCCGAAGAGCTTGGCTGGGGATTCGCCGATCTGGATGAAGACATCGAGAAGCGCGAGGGAATGTCCATCAGCCAGATTTTCGATACCCGTGGGGAAGCCGAGTTCCGGCGCGCAGAAACGGCCGCACTACAGGAACGCGTCCGCTCCATCGAGTGCGGGAGGCCATGCGTGATCGCCCTGGGCGGTGGGGCATTCTTGAGCGACGCGAATTTCGAGATCGTCTCGAACAACGGCGTCAGCGTGTGGCTGGATTGCCCATTTTCCACAGTCGAGCGGCGTCTGGCGGGTTACGCGCATCGTCCGCTGGCGCGCGACCCGGAAAAGCTGCAAGAACTGTTCGCCTTGCGCCGGGTGCATTACGAACGTGCAGACTATTGCATCACGGTCGATAACGACGACGCCTCCGTGACGACCGCAAAAATCCTGAAGTTGCCCCTATTCTAAGAACCGTTCTGACAAGTGCGCAAACACGCTCTCCAGATTTTCCGTGCGGCGCTTCAGGCGGCCGACCCCTATGCAGCCGTTCTGCGCCATCTGAAGTTCGACGGGCGAACGCTGATCGCCGGCCGCCGCCGCTACCGGATGGCTGACTTCGATCGCATCCATGTGATCGGAGCGGGGAAAGCCAGCGCGGCAATGGCTCGCGCGGTGGAACATCTTCTCGGACGGCGTATTCGGGGTGGTGTCGTCAATGTTCCGGACGGAACGGCGTCCAAGCTTCGGCGTATCGAGTTAAACTCGGCCGGACATCCGATTCCGGATGAACGCGGTGAAAAGGGAGTGCAACGGATTCTCGAAATTGCCCGCGATGCCGGGCCTCGGGATCTGCTGATCTGCGTAATCTCGGGCGGAGCGTCGGCATTGATGCCGGCACCGTCTCCGCCGCTGACCCTGGCCGGGAAGCAGGAGATCACGCGCAAACTGCTCAATGCGGGGGCACCGATCCAAGAGCTCAATAGGGTCCGCAAGCATTTGAGCTTGATCAAGGGCGGACAACTCGCCGCAACGGCATCGCCGGCATGTGTGCTCGGCCTCATTCTCTCTGATGTGATCGGGGACGATCTCGATGTGATTGGATCAGGACCAACGGTAGGAGATCCGTCCACTGTGGAGCAGGCGGAGTCCGTTCTGCGAAAGTTTGACGTTTCTGTTCCCTCCGGTGCTCTCCTCGAAACGCCTAAGGTTACGGAGGCGCAGAATCTGATCGTCGGCAGCAATCGGCTGGCGATGGACGCGGCGGCTGCGAAGGCCAAGGAACTCGAGTATCGGACGCTGGTGCTTTCAAGCTCGATAGACGGAGAAACGCGCGAGATCGCACGGATGCACGCAGCTATCGTTAAGGAAGTCCTGACAGCCGGGAGGCCACTGCGTCGACCGGCGTGTTTGCTCTCCGGCGGTGAGACAACTGTAACCGTGCGAGGGAAGGGCCTCGGCGGACGGAATCAGGAATTTGTTCTGGCAGCGGCCATCGCGCTGGAAGGTTGCGGCCCGGTAACAATTTTCAGCGCGGGCACCGATGGCTTGGATGGTCCCACGGACGCGGCGGGAGCCATCGCTGATGAACGCACGCCGCTGGCCGACGCGCGCCCATTCCTGGACGATAACGACTCGTACCATTTCTTTGAGCGCCTCGACGCGTTGGTCAAGACGGGCCCGACGGGAACCAATGTGATGGACGTGCGGATTCTGCTGATTCCGTAATCGGTGAAGCGGGCTTTAGCCTGCAACGGGTGCTTCAGCACCCGAATTCGCCCCCATCCACGCGCTCGACCAACGATAGTCCTCAGCTCTCGCAGCCAAACCGGCCTTGAGCGGATTGTTCTCGATATATCGCGAGATCTCAGCCATTTCTTTGGCGTCCCGCACCCAACGGTCATACGATTCCGATTGCCAGAACGGTTCACCCGTTCGGCATAGGAGCGAGTTCGCTTCCCGGGCAGATCTGCCCTTGATTCTTCTTACCGCCTCGGCGGGTTCGATGAACGGACGAACCAGGAGGTGAGCGTGGTTGGCCATGACCACCCAGGCGTACAGTTCGTACAGTCGCTGGTCGGCGCAGCGGCAAATGTTCGCGCTAACAACGTCAGCGATCCTCGGCTGTTTCAGCCACATCGGCCCTGCGCGAGTCGTATTAGGGTAGCGGTCCATCCAGACAAAGGCTTGGCCCGCCGAAAGATGCCCCGGGGGAGGATAACGGCATTTCGGAAGACTCCCATAGAGATGCCATGTGAAGAAGAGAACGCGCGCCTCGGGCTGCCAGTGTGGCAAACGCCGACTTGGAATTTCCATCTTGATAAGTGGCGAGAAAGTGTGAAAGTTCTCGTGGCTGGAACGCGCAATCCAGACGGGCGCTGAAGCACCCGTTGCAGGCTGAAGCCTGCTCCACGCTACTACTGTTCCACCGGCTGCGGAGGCCTAGCGGGCTGGGGAACGTTGGGTGCAGTCGGCACTGCGTCGGCAGCCGATGCCGACCGCACTAGTATCTGGCCGCTGTCGGTAGAAATATTCACGGGCGGCCCGCCGTTCGAACCACGCAATGTTGCGCCGCGGCGGCCGGTCGGCTCCAGCTTCAACGGTGTGCCGAATTCGTTATCCACGGAACCGCGCGAGCTGGTCGCGGTCAGATCGAATTTAGCGGACGGGGGAAGCGCTAGCTCGATGTGCCCGGACCGGCTGCGGACATCCATCTTGGCTAGGGGCAGCAGGCCCGGCCGCAAATCCACATCGCCTCCGCTGAGATTGATGTCGATAGAATTGGTGAAATTCGTGAGGCTCACGTCCCACGACCGCGACGATGTCATCCGCACGGGACCTGTCAGATCCGACGCATTCAGATTACCTAGCGTGACTCGCATGTCGGTCAACTTTTCAGCGGAAAACTCGGTATACGGCGTCACGATCCGCACCGTCTTGGCGAGATTGTGAAGCTGCGAGTTTCCGGTATATGAGCCGTTGATCGTAACTGTTCCGGCGATGTCCTGGAGGTCGATGTCGGAACCCCGCCCCTTCAGTTCCACCGACCCTTT
>JAICXC010000156.1 GCA_025980665.1 Bryobacteraceae bacterium | reverse complement strand
CGGACCTTACCGAATACGCGGGTATCGGAAAGGCCATTAGCAGCGCTATCCAGGAAATCGTACAAACCGGCACGTTGGGCAAACTGGAGAAGCTCCGCTCCCAAGCAAGCCCCGAGCTCGCGAGTATCAGCGCTTACCCGCGGCTGGATCCTAAGAGAGTCCTTCGCATTTATAAAAAGCTTGGCATTTCTTCGGTGGAGGCCCTTCGCGAACAGCTCGAACGCGGCGAAATCGAAAAGAAACTCGGTCCTCGCATGGCCCAGCATATTCGTCAGGGCCTGACGGAAACACATGCGATGCTGCTATACAAAGCCGATGATTTGCGTGTTGCCGTCGAAGATTTTCTGCTCGGCAAGTGCGGAGTAAGAAGAGCCGAAGCCGCCGGCGATTACCGGCGCAGGGCGGAGGTCATCGAAGAGCTTGGGTTTCTCGTCGACACGGATGACTTTCCCGCGGTAGTGTCAAAGCTGGAGCGGTATGGCGGACGAACGCCGCTCATCCGTTCGTCGAAGGATTCCGCGCTATTCGCGCTGTCATCGGGCATCGCACTGCGAATTGATGTTGCCCCGCGCAAAGACTGGGGTCTTGCGTTCATCGCCTGTACTGGTTCCAAGGCGCATCTGCGAAAGTTAACCGCGGTAACGGGCAGTTTGAAATCGTTAAAGGCGAACGGTCCCTTCCCCGCGGAAACCGACGTTTATGGCGAATTTGGCCTGGCCTTCATGGAGCCAGAACTTCGGGAAGGACACGACGAGGTGCAACGCGCCTTAGCAGGCTTGCTTCTCGTTCTGGTCACTGTGAACGACATCCGAGGCGAGTTGCACGCGCATTCCACTTCAAGCGATGGCTCCCATTCCATCGAACAGATGGCAGCGGCTGCACGTGACAGAGGATACGAATATATCGGCATCACAGACCACTCCCAGAGCCTGAAGATTGCACGAGGTGTCTCCGTGGAAGATCTCTGGAAACAGATTCGCTTTATTGACCGATTGAATGAACGCCTAAGCGGTATCAGGATTCTAAAATCGTCTGAAGTCGACATCCTGGCCGACGGGTCGCTCGATTATCCAGACGATCTGTTGCGTGAACTGGACTACACGGTTTGCTCGATTCATTCACGATTTGGTCTGGGGAAGCGCGAGCAGACAGAACGCATCCTCCGCGCTATGGACAATCGGCATTTCAACATCCTGGGACATGCGACGGGCCGGCTTCTTCTCAAGCGTCCAGGCTATGAACTCGACATAGAGCGCATTATCGGGCACGCAAAACAGAACGGATGTTTTTTCGAGATCAATTCCAGTCCTGACCGTCTGGACCTGTCAGCGGAGCATGCTCGAGTCGCTCATGCGGCCGGAGTGAAGATTGCTGTTTCGACTGATGCCCACAGCACGCGGGAGTTTGGACTGAATCGCTATGGAATCGATCAGGCACGGCGCGCTGGCTTGGAAAAGTCCGACGTGCTGAATTGCCTGCCGTGGAAAACGCTCGAACCGTTGTTTAAACGATAACCCCTAATGACACGTGGAACTCGAATTGCTCTGCTCTCCGAGGAGGATGGTCAATGTTTGAATGGATGCTGCCGGAGAACCACGCAATCGCGATCCTGAAGAAGGATCACGATGCCGTCAAAGAGCTCTTCGACAAATTCGAGAAAGCGGAGAAAACCGCCGTCAAGGAGAAAATTATCGATCAGGCGGTGACGGCGCTGAAGCTTCACGCGGTACTGGAAGAAGAACTTTTCTATCCGGCGGTTCGAGCCCACGTCGGCAGTGAGGTGATGAACGAAGCCGATGAAGAACACCACGTGGCGAAGGTTCTCATTGCCGAACTCGATAGCCCGTTTGGGAAGAACGACCACCGCGATGCGAAGTTTACGGTCCTCGCGGAAAGCGTCCGGCATCACATCAAGGAAGAGGAAAACCAGATGCTCCCAAAGGCCAAGGAGCTGGATATCGACTTTGAAGCCCTGGGAGAACGGATGCTGAATCGCAAGAAGGAATTGCTCGCCAAAGGAATTCCGGTTGACGCCGAGCACCGAATGATAGCGAAGACCAACGGCAAGGCCGACTCCCCCGCGGCGGCTGCGCGACGAAAGGTTTCGAATTCGAGAACTGCTTCTTCGAAGAGCACCGAGGGAACTCGACGGAAGACCGAATCATACGTCCAGTAAGGAGATAAACCACAACTATGGCAAAGAAATCGACATCGTCCCGATCCAAAGGGAAAAGCAAAGTCCAAAAAGTCATGAAGGAGCACAAGGAAGGCACGCTCAAGTCCGGCAGCGGCAAGAAAGTCAAAAGTCGCAAACAGGCCGTGGCGATTGCCCTCAGCGAAGCTCGCAAATCCGGCGCCAAGATCCCTAAGAAAAAGAAAAAGAGCTCATAGACGCTGGGGCAAGTCTCTGAAACAAACGTCCGAACCTGGGGTCTAACGTCCTAGCTATGCCAACCGCAGCGGAAATCTTGATCGATACCGTTATGGACTGGGGGGTTGAAATAATTTTCGGCATCCCCGGCGACGGAATCAACGGATTGATAGAGGCAATCCGCAAACGGCAGGAAGAAAAGCAACTGCGCTTTATTCAGGTTCGTCATGAGGAAGCTGCGGCGTTTATGGCGTGTAGCTACGCGAAATTCACGGGCAAGCTCGGGTGCTGCCTGGCGACGTCTGGTCCCGGAGGAATTCATCTCTTAAACGGGCTCTACGACGCCAAATTGGACGGAGCACCCGTGCTGGCGATCACTGGCCTGCAATTTCACGACCTGCTGGGCACCCATACCCAGCAGGATGTGGCCTTGGACAAACTGTTCATCGACGTAGCCGGATACAACGAACGGATCATGGGCGCCGCGCACGTGCAGAATGTCACCGAGCTCGCCTGCCGCACCGCGCTGACTCGAAGGTGTGTGGCGCATATTACTATTCCTGTCGATGTTCAAGATCAAACTCTCGGTAAAGATGAGAGGTCCAAGCGTAACCGGCCCGGGCATGTCTCCCGCGTCTCTACGCACCGCGTTCAGTTGCCCGCAAGGACAGATTTGGAGAGAGCTGCGGAGCTTCTGAACAAGGGGAAGCGGATCGCGATTCTGGCAGGGCAAGGCGCTTTGGAGGCAGGAGCGGAACTGGAGTACATCGCCGAACTGCTGGGCGCTCCCATCGTCAAGGCATTGTTAGGGAAATCATGTGTTCCAGACGATAGCCCATACACTACAGGTGGAATCGGGCTCCTGGGGACGAAACCGTCTGAAGAGGCGCTCCAAAATTGCGACACATTGCTCATAGTGGGTTCGTCGTTTCCGTACATTGAGTTTTATCCGAAGCAGGCAGACGTGCCGGCCGTTCAACTCGACATTGATGCTGCGCGGATCGGTTTACGCTACCCAGTGGAGGTAGGGCTGGTAGGCGACGCTAAGTGCGGGCTCACGGCATTAATCCCCTTGTTACGTCGAAACAAGAGCCGCCGGTTCATTGAAAAGGCACAGGATGCGATGAAGGAGTGGCGGAAGACACTCCTCGTTCGCGCCACCGACATGAGCATGCCGATGAAGCCGCAGGTCATCGCCCATGAATTAGGACGCCGGCTGCCAGACAACGCAATTGTCACCAGCGATTCCGGAACCATCACCACTTGGTGGGCGCGTCATATTCCCTCAAAACGTGGCCAGATGCATTCTTGCTCCGGCAACCTTGCAACCATGGCTTGCGGACTGCCCTACGCGATCGCGGCGCAGCTCGCCTATCCCGACCGCACTGTAGTTGCCTTCGTCGGAGATGGTGGCCTTTCCATGCTCATGGCGGAAATGGCAACCTGCGTGAAATATCGCTTGCCCATCAAAATCGTGGTGATCAAGAACAACTATCTGGGACAAATCATGTGGGAACAAATCGCGTTCCTGGGCAATCCCGAGTTCGCCTGCGATCTGCAACCCATCGATTTCGCGGCTGTCGCGCGAGGCTTCGGCATGGCAGCGTTTACCCTCGAAGACCCGAAGCGCGCTCCCGCCATCGTTGACGAGGCCCTGAACCATAAAGGCCCTGTGCTCATCGAGGCACTCGTTGACCCGTTCTTGCCGCCTCTTCCCCCAAAAATCACGCCCGATCAGGCTCTTCACTTCGCGGAGGCAATCGCTCGCGGTACCCCTGCGCGCGGCAAGATCATGAAAGCCATCCTCGGCGAAAAGACACGCGAACTGGTCTAATTCATACCAGACCCATTTCGGTATAGACTGGCCCCCGTACACGGTGCCGCTGCTTCATGCCTCCCCCACGGACGATCGTTCATTCAGCCTGTTAAGCTAGTTCAGAATAAAACTCAACCACGGCGCAAGGACGTTTCGTAACTGGCGTTCTGTTGCCAAGGAGGAAGAAATGTCGGCCAACCTCAGATCGTTAATCGGTAAGCTGAACGAAACGGCTCGTGCCACGTTAGAGGCAGCGGCGGGCCTGTGCCTGGCGCGTACGCACTATGACATCGAGATCGAACATTTCCTTCTTAAGGCGTTGGATACTTCGGATAACGACCTGGCGTGCATTCTGCGGCATTTTGAAATCGACACCTCTCGTCTCACAGTCGAACTGACTCGCAGTTTGGACAAGCTGAAATCGGGCAACGCGCGAACTCCGGCGTTTAGTCCTTCCCTGGTCAAAATGTTGACGGAGGCCTGGTCCATCGGCTCCATCGATTTCGACGCGACCAAGGTGCGGACGGGATTCACTGTGCTGGCCTTGGTCTCGAACGATGAATTAATTCGCCTGGTTCGCGACGTGAGCCGCGAATTCCCCAAGATCGATGCGAGTGTCCTCCACAAGGAATTCGCTTCCATCGTGGACGGCTCCCGCGAAGAGGAAGTGGCTGCCGAACGTCCGGAAGCTGCCGCGCAAGGTGGCGCTCCTAAGGCGTCGGGCAAGACGCCAAATCTGGATCAGTTCACGGTCAACCTCACTGAAAACGCGAAGCAAGGCAAGATCGATCCCGTCCTGGGCCGGGATTTCGAGATTCGCCAGTTAATCGACATCCTGATGCGCCGCCGGCAGAACAACCCCATCCTTACGGGGGAGGCGGGTGTCGGCAAGACCGCGGTGGTCGAAGGATTCGCGATTCGGGTGGCTAACGGAGACGTTCCACCGGCTCTGCGGAACGTGACCCTGCGGAGCCTCGATCTCGCGCTGCTGCAGGCCGGCGCCGGCGTAAAAGGCGAGTTCGAGAACCGGCTGAAGGGCTTAATCACGGAGGTCAAGAGTTCGCCGACTCCTATCATCCTGTTCATTGACGAGGCGCACACGATGATTGGCGCGGGTGGACAAGCCGGGCAAAACGACGCGGCCAATCTTTTGAAGCCCGCGTTAGCGCGCGGCGAGCTTCGAACCATCGCCGCTACAACGTGGTCTGAATACAAAAAGTATTTCGAGAAAGACGCCGCGCTGGCCCGGCGCTTCCAAGTGGTCAAGGTGGAAGAACCCAGTGAAACGCAATGTTCTGTGATGCTGCGCGGGATCGTGGCGTTTCTCGAGAAACACCACAACGTACGCATCTTCGATGAGGCGGTTTCGGCCGCGGTACGCCTGTCGAACCGGTATTTGGCCGGCCGCCAATTGCCGGATAAAGCGGTGAGCGTGCTGGACACAGCCTGCGCGCGCCTGTCTCTGGGGCAGAACGCGACTCCGCCGGCCATTGAGGACGTGACTCGCCGGATCGACGACCTGGCGGTTCAGGAACGGATTTTGAATCGCGAGACAGCAGCAGGATCGGATCATCGGGAACGGCTTGAACAAATCGCCCAGGAACGGAAAGAGACAGAAGCCCAACTCACGGCACTGCACGAACGGTGGGAAAAAACAAAGGGCCTGGTCGAAAAGATTCGAGAGCTGCGCACCCAACTTGAGTCGGCCGCAGCCGGCGAAGCCCCGGCTGAACCTCCTGTCGACGTGGCGGCGCTCCGTTCGGAATTGAACCGGCTCAATAGTGAACTGGATGTTCTGCAAGGGGAAGAGCCCTTGATGCGAGTTTGCGTGGACAGTCAGATTGTGGGCGAGGTCATCTCCGGCTGGACCGGAATCCCCGTCGGGAAAATGGTGCGGGACGAAATCGCCATGGTCCTCGATTTGGAGTCTCATCTGGGCCGCCGCGTAATCGGGCAATCGCACGGCTTGCAGCACATCAGCCAACGCATCGCCACGTCACGAGCCAGCCTGGACGATCCGGGCAAGCCGGTCGGCGTATTTTTACTCGTCGGCCCCAGCGGCGTCGGCAAAACGGAAACGGCCCTGGCGTTATCGGACCTGTTGTATGGCGGTGAGCGAAACCTGATCACCATTAACATGTCCGAGTTCCAAGAGGCCCATACCGTATCTTCTTTGAAGGGTTCGCCTCCGGGGTATGTAGGCTACGGTGAGGGCGGCGTCTTGACGGAGGCGGTGCGGCGCCGGCCTTATTCGGTCGTTCTGCTGGATGAAGTGGAGAAAGCACATCCCGACGTGCTAGAGCTCTTCTATCAAGTGTTCGATAAGGGCGTTATGGAAGACGGTGAAGGACGCGAAATCGATTTTAAGAACACGATCATTTTATTAACCAGCAATGCGTGCACCGACCAGATGATGGAGCTGTGTTCCGATCCCGCAGCATTGCCGGATGCAACCGAACTGGTGGACGAGCTAAAACCCGCGCTGAACAAGATCTTCAAACCCGCATTCCTCGGGCGGATGGTGATTATTCCGTACTATCCGATCCGTGACGAGGCTTTGAAGCGCATCATCGGTCTCAAGCTGGCGAAGATCAAACGACGCCTCAAGGAAAACCACAAGCTTGACTTAATCTACGATGACATGCTGGTGGACGCGGTCGCCGACCGTTGTACCGAAGTGGAGAGCGGCGCGCGAAACGTGGATAACATCCTGACCAACACACTACTTCCGGAAATGTCCAGAAGGCTCCTGGAAAGCATGGTGGAGGGACAAAAAATCAACGAGATTCGAGTGGGTGTGGCCGAAGACGGATCATTTAGTTACGCCTGAGACTGCGGCCGTTTTCCCTGGCTTGTCGACGCCGAAATCGTAACCCTTGCCTAGCAGGCCCTTCTTTTCATCGCCGCTGCCGAGGATAAAGAAGAGATACTCTCCCGGCTTGCTCAGCGGAACGGTGAGGCGGTAGATCCCGGGGACGATCTCCTTGGATTCAAACGGCTTGACCGAACTGACGGGGAATACAGGCTTACCCGGCTTCTTCCCGAAATCGAGATCGCGCTGTTTTCCGGAAGGATCCACGCTGAGCAGAGCCAAGTCATCAATGCTGGCTTTCTCCCCTAGTCGAAAAAAGAAAATCGCGGAGGGTCCGGTTGCGCGGGTCTTGGCGGCTTCGCCAATCAGCGAACCAATGATGTGGCCATTCAACAAACCTCCCGACAGCGAGGCCATCTTGCCGGGCTGTTTAGAGGGCACCACCGGCTTAAGATCGAGCGCGTCAAAACTCACTTCGCTCTTCAGGTAATAAACGCCCGCTTCCGGAGGCAACTTGAGTATTCGCGGATCGGACGGCGGCTTCGATTTTGCAGGCGGCGGCTGCTGTGGCGGCGAAACTGCGATCGCCGTCGGAGTCGGAGCGGGGGCAGGGGGGGGCGGAGGAGTATAGGGCTGGCTGGGATTCCGCATGTAGCCGATCACGGCATCGCTAATACCCATATCCCTAAGGGCGGCGACCTCGTCCGAATTCAAATCAAACGGTTTCGCGTTGCGCTTCACTTGGTTGATGATGAATTCGTCCGTCATCCCTTGCTTGGCGTAGGCGAGGACGTCTTCAAGCGTCAACGCGCCCTCGGACACTTTGGGCGCATCCTGGGCGCGCAAAAGCGAAAGGGCGGCTAATATAATCCCAGCAACCCATGCTCGTGTCATAACATCCCTTAAGCCTGCATCAGATCGGCCCGTGGTCCTTGCGCGCTGTCTGCGGAGAAGATAGCCTAAGAAATACTGTCTTTACCCGGCAGAACGATGCAACCCACTAATTCGTCTCCGACGGTATCCAGGTCCGATACACTCGCATTACTGTATCAGAATATCCTAACCGGGATCGTGCGAATACAGGGGGGGCGCCAGCCTCTGACCGATGTGGATACATTCCGCCGGCGCATGAGGGCTGCGCTTCAAGAGGTGGAACGCGAAGCCAGCGCCGCCGGTTACGGTTCGGCAGAGCTGCGCGACGCCGAATTCGCGGTAGTGGCGTTTCTGGATGAAGCCATCCTTTCTTCCAAGGAGCCAAAGGCCGAGGAATGGCGCAAAAAACCCTTAAATGTCGAGCTTTTTGGGCAGGCCGTGGCGGGTGACGTGTTTTTCGATAAGTTACTGGACATCGAGCGCCGCCGCGATTCCGCGCAGTTAGCCGATTTATTGGAGGTGTACCTACTTTGCCTCCTTCTCGGTTTTGAAGGACGATTTGCTCCGCCCTTGCGGGGGGAGGCTTATCGCATCATGGAACGGCTGCGCACCCGCATCGAATCGATCCGCGGATCCGATTACAAGGTATCCCCACCCATGGAATTCCGCGCGGAAATGCCGGTGGCTGCTCCCGCAGCCTCCGAAAAATGGAAATGGTGGGTCCTGGGGTCGCTAGCCGCCCTGTTGCTCCTATTCCTGGTCTATAAGTGGAGCTTATCCTGGCGGGCAGACCAGTTGGAGTCGTTCCTGGCGAGTCCCGAAAGCGTAATCGCAGTTGCCATTTTATGATCCGCAGACTCCTGTTCATCCTGTTCCTGTATATCCTGCTGGTCTGGTTGATCGTTTTTTATTTCTATCACCCCGATACCAGCGTGATGCTGGATAAAGGGCTGCTATGGACAGCCGGCGGGGTGGCCGCATTGCTAGTATGGCTTGTCGCCGACTGGGTCCTGGGGTGGTGGCGCGTGCGACGCGCGCAACGGCCCGCGACTCCGGTTGTACGCACGGCTGCTCCGGCGCCGACTCACGAAGATGACACAGCGCTCCTGAACTTGCTGCGTGAAGCCGACCAACGGCTGGCACAGGCACCCGATGCGCCAGCGGCTAAGGCTTTGGATCTGCCGCTGTATCTGATCCTGGGGCCCGAAGGGGTCGGTAAGACCGCTGTAGTGTCTAACGGCGGAATCGAGCCCACGCTGCTTGCCGGTCAAGCCGCGGGCGGCGCAGGCGGCGTCAATCCTACACGCGTCGCGAATCTCTGGCTGGCACAGAAATCGCTCTTTCTTGAGGTGAGTGGCCGTGTCTTTGCAAGCGAGCCCGGCCGATTCGCGGAATTCCTTAGCCGGTTGCAGCCGGCATTAAACCAACCAAAATGGAAGTCCTTTTGGAAACCGGCGCAATCCGCTATCCCCTTG
>JAICXC010000030.1 GCA_025980665.1 Bryobacteraceae bacterium | reverse complement strand
CTAAATTGGCTGCCGTTGCCGAACGTTGTTGGGCAGCCCGGCTATAACTATCAGTCCCAGATCCCCAGCTCTCAGCCTTCGTACGATCAGATCTATCGCGTCGACTACAATCTGAACGAGAAATGGCACTTTTTCGTACGCGGACTCGATAACAAGCAAACGCAGAACGTTCCGTACGGACGGGCCGACACGAGCAATCAACTGGGGCTGACCCCGTTCTTCGCGCCCACCTACGGCTGGTCCCTTACGACTAGCGCCTCTACGATCATTACCCCGACGCTCTTCAACAAATTCCAATTTGGCTACACGGTGAACGGAATTCCGGGCAACGCGCCGCCAGCCGGCAGTCCGTATTACCGGTCGGTATCAAAGATCACCATCCCGTTGCTATATCCTGATGCCAACATCTCGGGAGTCATTCCGAATTTCAATTTCAGCGGGATTCCGGGCCCCAGCGGCAGCCAGTTTACCAGTTTTGCTGGCACACCTTACGCGAATCGAAATCCGGTTTGGAACTACATCGATAACATCACCAAGATCAAAGGTAATCACACCATCAAGGCCGGAGTCTACTACGAGTACGCGGTGAAGACGGAAAACGCCTTCAGGCCTTACAACGGCACCATCGACTTCGGACGGGATTCCAACAATCCGGGTGACACCGGCTGGGCCTTTTCAAATGCCTTGCTAGGGAACTACCTGAACTATCAGCAGATCAACAAAGATCCGCTCCCGAGTTATCCCTACCATAACTTCGAGTTCTATGGCCAGGATACCTGGAAAGTTACGCGCAAACTGACGTTGAACTATGGTCTTCGTGTCGCGTTCATCGCGCCGTTCCACGATACCCTCGGCTTGATGTCGAGTTTCGATCCTTCGAAGTACGACCAAAGCCAACGGGTCGTCTACTACCAACCGTTCGGAAGCGGTTCCAGTCAGGTGGCGCGAAACCCGATCACGGGCGAGCTTCTCCCCAAACCTTTCATCGGCGCGATCGTGCCCGGTGTCGGAAACATCAATAATGGATTGGTACAGTCGGGAGTGAACGGTACGCCGGAAGGCCTGATGCAAGATCGTGGGCCGCACTGGGGTCCCCGGATCGGCGTCGCCTACCAGCTCAATGACAAGACCGTCTTTCGTATGGGCGGCGGGGTTTTCTATGAGCGCGTAGCAACCTTCGGAATCGGTATCACCAGCAACTATACGACGAATCCTCCCAATTTGCGGACGGCGCAGCTTTATTACGGAAACGTTGCTGACATCGCCAGCAGTCCGGGAACGTTCTTCCCGAACGCCCTGAACAAGCTGTCTTCGGACGGGCACGTTCCAACCGTCTATAACTACAACGTGGGCATTCAGCGAGAGCTTCCCGGGAACCTCTTTACGGAGATTTCTTATGTCGGCTCGCAATCGCGCCATCTGTGGCTTGCGCAGCCCTTCAACCTGGCGCCTCTGGGAAGCGCGTGGTTGCCCAGCACCCAAGACCCGAACGTGACTCCCAAGTTCGATGGCACCACCAACCTGCCCGTGAACTTCTATCGTCCGTACGCCGGCTACACGAACGCGACCGACTATACCTGGGGAACCAACAACAATTACAACGCGCTGCAGGCCTCTCTAAACCGCCGTGTGGGTGCGAGACTCCAATTCGGCGTGTCGTATACCTGGTCGAAGGCCTTGGGCGTCTCGGTTGGGCATATCAACGATACCCGCGCCGCCGGCTACGGCCCGCTTCCGCAGGACCGGACGCAGTCGCTGGTGGTCAACTACATTTACAGCATTCCTGACGTGCGTAAAGCGTCGTTCCTGGACAATGCGCCCACGCGGGTGGTGCTCAACGGCTGGCGGCTTTCGGGCCTGACCAGCGTCTCGAGTGGTGCGCCTGTGAATATAACTTCAAACGGCACCGCCATTGGCTATGCCGTCAGCGGTGTCGCCCAAACAACGCTGAATCGCATGATCACGGGAAGCGAAGACGTGGCGCCTCGCGTGGTCTTCACGTGTAACCCGAATAAGGCCGCGAGCGACCGGACGCTGGATGCGTTTATCAATACATCGTGCTTCGCACCGGCGCAGAAGGGCAGCGTAGGCCTCGATTCCGGCTATGACCGTCTCCGTGGTCCCGGACTTCAGAATTGGGACATGAGCCTGTTCAAGACTATCCCGATTAAGGAACGAGCCCGGGTCGAGCTCCGTTTGGAAGCTTACAATGCCTTCAACCACGCGGAATTCGGCACGTTCAACACCGCCATTACCTTCAATGCCGCGGGCCAGGTGGCGAACCTGCCAACGCAGCTCGGCGGGACGGGCGGCCGATTTGGCTTCGGGACGCTCAACACGGTTCGCGCCAATAGCCAGCGTATTCTGCAAGTCGGGGCGAAGTTCTACTTCTGATCCCGTAGCGAGGTTGAATATCGAGGAACGAATTACGCGGACGCGGCGCTAGATAACTGCCGCTCCGCGAGTTCCACGCTAGCGAACGCGGGAATCAGTCCCGCAACGCCGGCAACGGCGAACAGCGTCTGAATTCGATCGGTGGCGCCGGTGATCCCAAAACCTCGTTGCGTCCGCTGGCAGGAAGCCATGATGCCGAGCACCGCACCGAGCCCGGCAGAGTCCATATAAGGCACTCCCGATAAGTCAATGACGACCGCGGAGTTGGCATCGGAACGTGCCAAGTCTTGGAATTCAAATATGGATCCCAAGGTCAGCGGTCCAGCGAGCCGAAAGATGCGTACTCCAGAAGCCCCAGCTTCAGTCTCGATTTTTAGTTCCTTCATGAGCTTCGAATTATCGAGGCTACCACGCAAGTTTTGCGAATGGATGACGATCCGGTTACTGTTCAAAGGCGCTCATTCCATTGAACTCGGGAGCTCCGTCGAGTCATGCAGCGCTGCTGGCTGTCGACGCCGCCGGAAGTCTCGCTGCGCGGAGCTCGTGTGTAAGAACCATCGCTGTGCGCCTGATAGGCGTTGACGGTATCGGCCAGATACACTTCGAGAATCTCCTTGCGGAGCCGCTGCACCAGGGCGGGACTCTCTACCGGAAACACGATTTCGATCCGGTGATTGAGATTACGAAGCATCAAATCCGCGCTGCCGAGGTAGATTTCCTCGCGCCCTCCGTTGCGGAAGTAATAGATGCGTGTGTGCTCGAGGAACCTGCCGATTATGCTGATCACCCGGATTCGATCGCTGACCCCCGGGACTCCGGGCCGCAAGCAACATAGCCCGCGCACCAGCAGATCCACCTGTACGCCCGCCTGCGAGGCTCGGTAGAGCAGCTTGATCATTTCCGGATCTTCCAGGGCGTTCATCTTGAAAATGAGATGACCCTTGCCGCCCTGTTTGGCGATTTGGATTTCCCGGAGGATCATACCTTCCATCCGGCGCCGCAAACTGACCGGGGCGACCAGCAGTTTGCGGAAGTCGGTCTTAGCCGAATAACCCGTCAGATAGTTGAACAGGTCGGTTGCATCCGCGCCGATCTGTTCATCGCAGGTGAACAGACTCAAGTCGGTATACATGCGCGCCGTTAGCGGATTATAATTGCCTGTGCCCATATGGACGTAGCGGCGCATGATATCGCCCTCGCGCCGGACCACCAGAGCGATCTTGGAATGGACCTTGAGCCCGACTAACCCGTAGATCACATGCACGCCTTCGCGCTCCAGCGCTTTGGCCCATTCGATGTTGCTCTCTTCATCGAACCGGGCTTTCAGCTCCAGCAATACCGAGACCTGCTTGCCCTCCTCGACCGCTTCGAGGAGAGCCTGCACAATCGGCGAGTTTCGGCCGACGCGATAGAGGGTTATCTTTATCGCCAGGACATCCGGATCGCGAGCCGCACGGCGAATGAATTCCACTACGGGTTGGAAAGACTCGAAGGGATGGTGCAGAAGGACATCGCCGCCACGGATCAGCGTGAAAATATCTTCCTTGGCGTTAGGTTGCAGCCCTGGCGGCGTATAAGGAAGGAACGGTTTGTATTTGAGGTCCGGACGGTCCAAAGCGTACAGTTCCCGCAGACGCTTTAGGTCCAGCGGGCCCTCGATCAGATAGACGTCCTTCTCATGAAGTTCGAGTTGGCTGGTGAGGATTGCGAGGATATGCGCCGAGATCCTGGTATCCACCTGCAGCCGAACGACGTCGCGAAATCGCCGTCGCCACACCGCTTCTTCGATGGTTTCGAGAAGGTCGTCGCTTTCGAGCTCTTGAATGGATGTCTCGGCATCGCGCGTAACATGGAACGGATGCGCTTCCTTGATTTCGAGACCAGGAAAAAGAGCTTGCAGGTTGGCGATGATCAGCTCCTCCAGCCACACGAAGCGCGAGGATCTTTCGCCGCCTTCCGACGGGGGCACCGGCACCAATTGAGGAAGTGTGTTGGGGATCTTGACCCGGGCGAAATGCTCCTCGCCGCGGGCATCCTGCACCACCACGGCGAGATTCAGGCTCAGGTTTGAGATGTGCGGGAAAGGCCGGCCAGGGTCAAACGCGAGTGGGGCGAGCACCAGGAAAACGGTTCGATGGAAATATTCGTTTAGACGAGTGCGATCGGCTTCGCTGAGATCGCCATAATCGACCAGGATGATGCCGGCGCCGCCAAGCTCGGGGCGAATATCTTCATGCAGGCAGCGATAAGCTTCGTCGGTCAGGCGAACGACCTCCGACCGGATCGCTTCAAGAAGGTCGGTTCCAGACATGCCGCCGGCTGTGACGTCTCCAATTCCCGAAGCGGCCTTTTGTTTCAGACCGGCGACCCGCACCATGAAAAACTCATCGATGTTGGAGCCAAAAATGGAAAGAAAGTTGAGCCGTTCGAGAAGTGGATTGAAGGGCTCCCTGGCTTCACCCAGCACGCGTTCCTGGAAAGCGAGAAGACTGAGCTCGCGATTATGGACGAGCCACGGATCTTCGAGAGTCAACGCTTGGGCCCGGGCCGCGGAAGAGTCTTTGTCGGTTGGCATGAGCTCGCCGGACAGTAAACTCTAAAGCTAACACTATGTTCACGAAGTGAGTGTTACATCCCGATGACGTCCAGACTTATCTAATTTGAATGGAGCGTAAGCTTCTGGATTCTCCAGTTGCCGATCTCTCCCACAAGCAAGTCGCTTTCGCTACGGCAACTAATGGCGTTGACCGTTCCGAATTCCTTCGGCAGCTTGCCGGCTTTGCCAAACTTGCCGACAATTTTACCGTTCAGCTCCATTTTGTAAATTTCGCCGTCAGTGTCGATATTCTCGGGAGGGTTGGAGTTGGAGCTGTAAAGGTATTGGCGGGGTCCGGGCGTAATGCAAATCGCCGCCGGAGCTCCGATGTTTGAGATCTGCGTCTTGAAGGTTCCGTCGCCGTCGAAGACTTGAATTCTCTTATTCCCACTGTCGGCGACGTATACGTTGCCCTGCGCATCGATGGCGATTCCGTGGGCTATGTTGAACTGACCGTTCTCGCTCCCTCGAGAACCCCAGGATTTGATGAACTTTCCGTTTTTGTCGAACTTGGCAACCCGGGCGTTACCGTAGCCATCGGCTACATAGATATTGCCAGCCGCATCCCACCCCACGTCGGTCGGCCGTTGAAAAACGTCGCTCTGCTGACCAGCGCCGGGAAGCCCTCCGCCGCGTCCGCCACGTCCGGTCGTGCCAGCTGCAAGCGCCTGAGAAGCTGCCGGCAGCCGCTCCGATTCGGACTTCCTGCCCAGCAATAGTTGCACTTGCCCAGCCGGATCGAACTTGATGACCATACTGGACATCTGATCGACCACCCAGATGTTGTCCTGCGGATCGACGCGCACCTGTTGCGCAACCAGGAATCCATAGGAATCCTGTCCGATTTCGCGCACAAATTTCCCGGTTTTGTCGAACTGGAACAACCGGGAGCCGCCGTGGGCGAAGGGCCGCGCCGTGCCGATCGAGATGGTCGGATGGCCAGTCCGCGTGTAGACAAAGACATCGCCCTTGGAGTTGGTCGCCACGCCGGCTACTTCACCCAAATGGATGTTGGTTGGGAATTTCAGCGGGTCGACGGCAGAATCGAAAGCGATCTCCGGCACGGACGACTGGGCGGCGGCAGGTATCCCCAACAGGGCAGCGGCGGCCAAAAGAGCACCTAAATGACGAGCGTCCAAATGATGTTTCATGAGGTCTCCTTATTTCGTCGACGCCGAAACTTTCGCGGACTGCGGCTTCAAGATGAGCTTCTGTACCCGCCAGGATTCAATTTCCGCCACAATGATCTCGTTCGGATTTCGGCAATCCATCATGTGAACCACCTGGAATCCGCCAAATTCCTTGCTGGCATGGCCGAATCGTCCGAGGATGGTGCCGTCCAACTCCATCTTGTAGATCTCGCCGGTGATGTCCCACGAACCCGGAGGGTTGCCGTTGGGATTGGAGTTGGAAGTGAACAGGTACTGGTGCGGGCCGGGCGAGATACAGACCGTCCAGGAATCGCCAATGTTGTCGTAGATCGCCTTGGGTCCTAGGTTGTTATCGAACACCTGCATCCGGTGGTTGGCGCGATCCGCCACGTAGACGTTGCCTTGGGCGTCGACGGCGATCCCGTGCGGCGTATTGAACTGGTTCGGTTCCGAGCCTGGCTTCTCACTGCCAATCTGCTTGAGAAACCTGCCGTTCTTGTCGTACTTCACGACTCTGTGGTTGATGTATCCGTCGGAAACGAAAATGTTGCCCTGCGCATCCCACGCGACATCCGTCGGACGTCCGAGTATGTACTTTTGGGCGGGCACGTTGGGTGCGGGCGATTGCGCGACCACGCCTGCGACCGCATCCGGCCTGTGTCCCAGCACCATGACGATTCGTCCAGCAGGATTGAACTTAAGGACCATATTGGTCCCCTCGTCGACGGCCCAGATGTTATCTTCCGAATCGACACGCACGGAGTGCGCGAACTCGAAGCCGTAGTTTCCTTCGCCGATTTCGCGGACGAATTTGCCGCTCTGATCGAACTCGAACAAGCGCGTGTTCGCGCTGCGAGTGTAGACGAAGACATGTCCCTTGGAGTTGGTCGCTACACCCATGGCTTCGCCTAAATACAAGCCGGGCGGAAGCTTCAGGAAGTTGGGCACGGATTCGTAGGGGATTTCGGGTACGTTTTGCGCTTTGGCCTTGGTCTGCGCGAAGATCGGACCGCTCAAGAGTAAGACCGGAACGATCACACAGGGCGCCCACCAACGATTCATAAGAACCTCCAATATTCAGCTCGTCGATCAGCCGGCCCGCGCCGCCTGAAGGTGATCTACGAATCTATCACAGGAATCGCTGGGAGGCATGATGAGCCGGGCGGCCTACTCGCTCCCGACGTTCGCCCGCAGGGAATGGTTGTGTCTAAGCTACGGAGCTCCGGACATTCGAAGGTAATTCTTGGACCGCCGATAAAGTAAAGCTAAAAGTGGCCCCGGAGCCAGAGCCTTCCGATTCAACCCAGATGCGTCCTCCATGACGCTCGGCGATTGTACGGCATAAAGCCAGTCCCAAACCCGTACCCGGGTTTTCGCTCCCGTGTAGCCTCTTCAATGGCTCAAAGACTTGGTCTTGATACTTGAGAGGAATTCCCTGACCGTTATCCTTTACCGCAAATTTCCACACGTCTTCGGAATAGCCGCCTGAAATTTCAATCACCGGCGGCTCTCCAGGGCGATGGTACTGGAGCGCGTTGGCAATAAGATTCTGAAAAAGTTGCTTTAACAGGACGGAGTCGGCCTGAACAACGGGCAGCGGTTTGCAAATAATTTGGGCGCCCGTCTCTGTAATCAGGGGCGCCAACGTCATCCGAACGGATTCGATTATCGAGTCGACCGCTACTTGTCCGCGTTCCAGTCGCCCATGACTGGTTTGCGCGTAGCGCAGCAGCGATTCAATCAGGCGCTCCATGCCGCCCGAAGCCTGTTCGATCAGAGCCACCAGGTGCGACGAATCCTCCTCCGAATTGTGATCACGCTGCACCAGAAGTTTCGTCAACGTGCGGACAGTGCGGACGGGCGCCTGCAGATCATGCGAGACGGCATAGGAAAACCGCGAAAGTTCACGATTTGAGCGCTCAAGCTCATGCAGCAATGCCTCACGCTCCTGCTGGATGCTCTTAAGTTCATTGATGTCCTGAAAAATACTGACGGCTCCTGTGATCACGCCCGACGAATCGCGTAATGGGGTGATGTTCGCCAGGACAGCGATTCGGGTCCGATCGGGGCGTTCTAGAACAAGCTCGCGGTTAACAACCGGCACACCTGTCAAGAGCACCTCTCTTACCGGTATGTCGCCGGGCGGGAGAAGCGTTCCATCCGCCCGATATATTTGGCGCGAATTCAAAAATGACCAAGGCGGGTCGTCCAAATTTGGCGCGCGGCCCCAGAGTTCACTGGCCTGTCGGTTGTAGTACGTAATGACGCCGTCTCGATCACATGCATAGACCGCGGCTGGCATAACCGCGACCAGTTCGCGCAGATTGTTCTCACTTTCGTAAAGGTTGTGCTTGGCGTATTGGTGATCGACGCTGAGCTCCTGATAGGCCTGGGAAATCGTGTCGTGCTGCTTCCGTAGCTGCCGCAAAGACGCTAATTCCCCCGCCAAGTGGCTGCTCAGGCTGTCCTTTTGGGCCTCGGGGTCTTTCAGAATACATTCGGCTAGCGCTTCATGAGTCGCCAAAAGTTGGGTGATATCATCCTCCAGGACCAACTCGGGATGAAGTTTAGTCCAGTAGTGCGCCGTACGTACGAACGCCAGCACTAAGTTCAGCTGCTCCAAGTTGCGCGAACCGAGTGCCCGCCGCAAAGACTCGTGGGCAGACGATGCCTCCGCAGTCTGGAGAAAAACGTGTGTGGCGCAAGCGAATAGCGCCAGTTCCCCTGGGCTGTCAGGCGCAGGAAAGGACGAGAGCGGACTGTCAAGCTCAGAACAGATTGCGAACAACGGCTGCAGGTCGTCTCCGTGCGGAAGGGCACGACGCAGCAATGGCAGAATTAATTCGACCTTCTGTGGCAGACAAGAGGAATCACCGGCTGGGTAACCCAACCCGGCCAGAAAGCCGACGTGCCGGGCAATACAATATCGGACATCGCAAAACCGGGACAGATAGACGAAGAGACGCTCCTTGAACAGGGACGGCAAGGGGTTGTCCAAGTATGCGAACTCGGCAAATCCCCAAAGATTTTCAGCGATTGCCGGATCGCTGGAGGCAAGACGGAAAAAATTCGGCAACACGCCGAAACGCGTCGCGATCTTGTTTTCGAGCGGCGTATTCATCACTACCTCTTAGAAATCGGGATGTTCCGTCGAACGCGGACGGGTGCAGCGTGCGACGACTGATCGACAGGTCGGGTCGGCATCTCCGAGAAATGACCGAGGGCTCTACTACCGCAAACTGGTGAGCCGGGCGGGGCTCGAACCCGCGACCACCGCATTAAAAGTGCGATGCTCTACCAACTGAGCTACCGGCCCCTACTGAGTTTTATGCACTTCCCGCCGTCGCGGTGCTAGTGCCAAAACCAACCAACTTACTCACAGCATCGGCGAGATGCTTTGGTGCGAGATGGGAATACCTAAAAACCATGGCTAGACTTTTATGGCCTGACAACTCTGCTAGAGCCACTGGACCCACTCCCGCCATTGTACATCGTGATGCGAACGTACGCCTCAGATCATGGAAACGGAAGGTCTCACTTTTCGCTGGGGTCACTTCTGATTCAGACGAGAACCGATATGTGCCTGGAATTGCGCTTCGTAGCGTCGAATCTTGGCCCACTTGACGTTTCGCAAATTTCTTTCGGTATTTGCTCTTGTTATGCGGATCAGAGCGGAGGTTCCTCGGCTCACTCCTTGTTAGATATTAACTGGTCCCTAGACACCTGAAAGTGTGCGCTTTGACACCAGCGGCGATTTGACAACCCGCTACGCCAGCAAAAGAGCGGAGCACCGTCCACTGTCCATGCGAGTTATGGTACTGCTTCCGTTGAGTGTCGCAAAAACACTAGTCGCAATTGAGGCGATCAGTGTTACACTGGCGGCCTGTCGTTGTTTTTAGTCGTGGTAGTTTAACGGAGGAAACCTAACAAATGAAGATGATATTAGCTTTAATGACACTGTCACTGATTCCAGCGTTCTCTCAGCAGCCGAATATGCCGAATTTACGACCGACTCCGTCCAGCCTCACAAGACCTCAGCTTTTATCCGCTGCGGGCATTGGAAACGATATCATTACGCACTTAGCCGATGGAGGAAGCTGGAAGACGTCGATTACTCTAATTAATCTCTCTCAGGATAAAGCAGCCGCCTTTAAGCTGGATTTCTACGGCGACAGCGGGGCCGCGCAGTCATTCTCTTTCGAGGGCATCGGTAATGCCTCAACCGTGACCGGCACTATACCCGCAGGCGGATCTACAGTAATTAAAACGACGGGCACGAGCGCTGTTACTACGCAGGGGTGGGCTCAATTTGACTATTTCAACACAACCGATTCGGTTGGCGGATGGGCTGTATTTACAAATAGCAACGGCAATGAAGCGGCGGTGCCGCTGGAATCAAGCATTGGCCAAAACCCAATCCTTTCATTCGACAATACGAAGGGATACGGCATGGGTGTCGCACTGGCAAATTCGGACTTTTCTACACTGACGATCACCGCCACCTTCAAAGATGGGAACGGAAGCATTTTGGGAGTGCGACAGTTCACTATGGCTCCAATGACCCACACGTCATTTGTCTTTGCCGATCAATGGCCCTTCACGGCTGCCCATCAAGGAACGGTTTACTTCCAGTGCTCCGATATGTTCGGATCAAACGCTTTTGGTTTGGCTGTTCTTGGCCTGAGGTTCACACCACAGGGTGCCTTTACGTCTGTGGCCGCGTTTGAACGGTGGACGTTAGATTGATCCTTGAAAAGGGATAACACGGGGCTGCTAGGCTGGGGGACAATCCGGAAGAGTGTGCCTTCCATCTCAATACTAAATCCTTAGTAGCGGGAATTGGCGGGACGCCCGATCGGAAAGTGGATAGATCCCTATTGTAACGCGGGCTCGATAGCAGAGGCCAGTTGGACCAAGCCCGCCCCGACATCCGAGCCCAGATGAACGTGCAGCGTCCGCCGGCCGCGCTCGCGCAGAACTTGCAGATCGCCGCTAGCTTGGGCTGCCTTCACTACCCCGAACGTATACTTCTGCCCCGGCACGGGAACATCCTTAGCATCGTCGCAAGTGATCTGCAGGAAAACGCCGGTGTTCGGTCCGCCTTTGTAGGCCTGGCCGGTCGAGTGCAGGAAGCGCGGTCCGAATCCAAGTACCGTGGCGACCTTCTTAGAATCGCGTATCTTGCGGCGAACTTCCTGCAACGTGTCCTCGTGGGCTGCGTTCATCTGGATGTAGGCCAGCATCCCAAAGTAGTCGCCCGAGCGAAGCGAGTTGAAGTGCGCCCGCAACCGCGATTGCAGATCTTTATCATCGATCCGCACGACGTCGCTCTCCGGCGGTAGCGATCCGGATTCTTCGAATGCCGAGGTCAGCTTCTTGGTGGCGATCTTGGCCGCTTCGACGTCGGGCTGATCGAAGGGATCGACGGCGATAATGGAGCCGGCTACGGCCGTCGCGATCTCCCAACGAAAGAACTCGGCGCCCAGGTGGTACGTGTCCGGCACCGAGAGTCGCACCACGGGATGCCCGGCTGCCTCCAGCGCTGCGACAGCCGCGTCCTGCTGCGGATCGGGTCCATTCTCCAGCCGTTCGTAAACGAAAACGCGATCCGAGCCATAGACCGAGGGCGGGCCGAGCTGTTCGCGGTCCACTGGGATCAGGCCCTTCCCGATCTTTCCGGTAGATTCCGCGATTAACTGTTCGAGCCACGCACCCAAATCGCGAATACGCGGGGAAGCGATGATAGTGACTTTATCCCGCCCAGCCAATGCGAGCGAGCCCAAGATCGCTCCCAGGACCACGCCGGGATTACTCTCCACGGACTGCGACGGCGAACATGCTTGTACCATGCCCTGGGCAAGTCCGGCAAACATGGGAACGTCGACTCCCATACCCGCTGCCGGGATCATTCCGAAGTCGGAAAGCGCGGAGTAACGCCCGCCAATGCTGGGCACGCCGAAGAAGATACGCCAGAATTTGTCCTGCTCGGCCACTTGCTGCATCTTTGAGCCCGGATCGGTAATGGCAACGAAGCGGCTCCCATCGCAGCCGGCTCGTTCGAAGAAGTACTGCTTGAAGATGTTCGGCTCGAGCGTCGATCCGGATTTGCTTGAGACAATGAACAGCGTGTGCGCGAGGTCGACGCGGCTTTCGATAGCCCGTATCTGCGCCGGGTCCGTCGAATCGAGGACATGCAGCTCAGGAAAATCGGCTTGCTTGCCGAAAGAAAGTGCGTGGACTTCCGGGCAGAGGCTGGAACCGCCCATCCCCAATAGCAGGACGTGAGTGAATCCACGCTCGCGCACCTCTTTGGCGAACTTAACGAACTTGTCGGCGGTTTTGAGCTGCGATTCGACGATATCCAGCCAGCCGAGCCACTTGCTTTCGTCCGCGCCGGTCCACAGCGAGGCATCCTTCGACCAGAGACGTCCTACTTTGCCGTTGATACGCCAGTCATCGAGAACACGCTCGAATGCCGCGCGCTGATCTGGCTTCAGTGAAAACGTCCCTGGCGAAGGCACAGGTAGGGATTATTTTGCGCCGGGCTTGGCGATGTCCACGCCGCCCTTGAAATAGGCGCCGTCTTCAATCACGATGCCCGCGGTTCTCACGTCGCCCACCAGATTCGCACCCTTGCGAAGAACGATGCGATCGGCTGCGTCAATGTTTCCTGTCACCGCGCCGGCGATATCCACTTCTTTCGCTTTGATATTGGCGGAAGCTTTTCCTTTCGGACCTATAGTGAGGCGGTTATCCAGATTCACCTGGCCTTCCAGCTCGCCATTGAGCTGCAAGGTTTCTTTGCTGGTGACCTCGCCCTTAATCTTCATCGTCTCGCCAATCAAAGTGCCATCCATGTTATTGCCTCCATCTGTTGCAGTACGGACTTATTGATCTTAGCGAAATCAGCGGCTCGGTGTCGCGTGATTTACAGGCTTGTCTGATTTATAGAAGTGTCGATCAACTGGATGGTGTGAAGCACCCGTGTCTTCTGCCCTTGGCGTTCGAGCGCGGCCGCGATTTGCAGCATGCATCCGACGTTGCCGGTGGCGACGACATCGGCCTTTGCGCTTGAGATGTGCTGAGCCTTGCGATCGGCCAGAGCATCGGCGGTGTTGGATTGGACTAAGTTATAGATACCGGCCGATCCGCAGCACAGTGCGGATTCAGGAAGATCCAGTAGCTCGACGCCAGGGATCGCAGATAGTTGCGCTCTTGGCTGCGTGCGGACTCGCTGGGCATGTTGGAGATGGCACGAGTCGTGATAAGCGACACGCAGGTTGACAGCCGTCCGTGTGGCACGCGGGTCGAGTTCTTCCAGGAACTCGGAAATATCTTTGCACTTGGCTGAAAAGCGGACGGCACGCCCGGCGTATTGAGGATCATCGCGGAGCTGATAGCCATACTCGCGGACGTTCGATCCGCAGCCGCCCGCGTTGGTGATGATGACATCGACCTTCGCTTGTTCGAAAATGTCGATCACGCGGCGGGCGAGATCGAGCGCAGGCGTCTCCTCGCCGGCGTGGACCATCAGAGCACCGCAGCACGGCTGATTCGGTGGCGCGACCACCTCGCAACCTTCGGCGGTCAACACACGCACCGTCGCCGCGTTGATCTCCGGTACAAATTCGCGCTGAACGCATCCCAATAGGAGGCCGACGCGCTTGCGTTTCTCGCCTCGCGCGGAGGTTACGGGCGCAATGCGCTGGCTGGTCCCGAGTTTGGGCATCAGCGCTTCCATCGCCGACAGTTGCCTGGGGAGTAGCTTGAGTAAGCCCGATCCGCGAACGAATGCCTGCATGCCGGACTTCTGGTAGGCGCGCAGGAAAGGCTTCAGGAGACGCAGCCGGTCGACACGTGGAAAGGTGTTGAAGATCAGCCACCGTTGCAGGCGTTCGATGGCCGAGCGTGAGTGGCGCCGTTCGATCTGTGCGCGCGTCGCCTCAATGAGCTTGGCGTAATCGACGCCGGAGGGGCAGGCCGTCATGCACGACATGCATCCCAGGCAAGTATCGATGTGCTGCACCCATGGATCGGTCATGGCCGTGGCGCCCTCGCTGGCCATCTTCATTAAGTAGATTCGCCCTCGCGGCGAATCCATTTCGTTGCCCCACAGCACGTAGGTCGGGCAAACGGGCAGGCAGAATCCGCAGTGCACGCATTGATTGATGAGCTCAGGGGCCGGTGGATGGTGGAGATCGAATGCTTGTTTAGAAGCCGGCGTCATATTCCACCCACGAAGCGCCCGGGATTCAGCGTACCTTTGGGATCGAACTGCGCCTTAACGGCGCGCATAAGCGGCAATGCGTCGCCCGGCGATCCCCACGCGTCTAGTTTGGTCGGTCCGAGCATCGTCACAGATCCGCCGTCCTGTTCCATCGCCGACCGGAGCTTTTCGAGGTCGCCATCAAACCGCGCATAACCGATTCCTGTAGCCTGGATAACAAAACTTGAAAAGAACGCCGACGCTGCAGCGACGCGTGACGGAAGGGTCGTGAACTTCACTATTGTGCTTTCGCCCCACAGCTCTTCGCGCGCCTGCCAGACATCCGCTGAGCCTTCGCGCACTTCGCCGAATTCCTTGATGGCTGATTCCTGTGCCGCGATTCCGTCCAGCGTCCCCTCTAACAAGATATCGACATTCCCGTTTCTTGCCTGCACCGCCGCGGGCGCAAGCTGGGCGCCGAGAATTGCCAAAATCACGCGCTGCATGGAGGTGGCGTCAGCCGTGGCTACCGTTAGTGTTTTCGTATTTCGCGGCAGCGGATGCAAGCGGAATACGGCGCGCGTAATCACTCCGAGCGTTCCCAACCCGCCCGTTGCTAGCTTGGGAAGATCGTAGCCCGCGACGTTTTTCACTACTTTCCCGCCACTCTTCGCAATGGTCCCGTCCGCGAGCACAAGTGTAATGCCGATGATCAGATCGCGCAAGCTTCCGTAGCCTAGCCGAAGAGCCCCGCTATCGTTTGTGGATAGGACACCCCCGATGGTGGCCCGTTCCGGCCACAGCGGATCGATCGCCAGGCGCTGCCCGTGCTGGGCCAGTGTGCTCTGCAATTCCGCGACGGTGCAGCCTGCCTCGACCGTCACCGTGAGATCTGCCCAGGCGTGTTCGATTACCCGATTCTGGCGGCGCATGCAAAGAAGTACGTCCGCTTTTCGCGGAGGATTCCCCCAATCGAGCTTGGTTCCACCGCCCGTTGGTATTACCGCTTGGCCGCTTTCGTTAGCGCTCCGCAGAATCGCGGCCGTTTCATTCTTGTCTAC
Organism: Bryobacteraceae bacterium; assembly: GCA_025980665.1. Classification (GTDB taxonomy): domain Bacteria; phylum Acidobacteriota; class Terriglobia; order Bryobacterales; family Bryobacteraceae; genus Palsa-187. Next base: position 31,499 of record JAICXC010000030.1, on the reverse strand, counting down.
AGGCTCGAGTAGAGTCGCGCCGAATTGGTTTCCCACACTCAAAACCGTTCCGCGACCCCGGCCAGTTCTAGTGGATGCGGGAGATACTCGCCCGGTTTTTCGCCACACAGGCGCGTGCGCGGAAATACCTTGGTGGGATTCGAAAGCAGCAAGGGATCAAAGGCGCAGCGGACGCGCTGCATGGTGTCGAGATCCGGCTCGGCGAACATCTTCGACATCATATGCTTCTTCTCTTCACCTACGCCGTGCTCGCCCGTAATCGAACCGCCTTTTTCGATGCACAATTCGAGGATTCTTTCGGACAATCGCTCGGCAGCCTTTTCCTGACCCGGGATCCGGCGATCGTAGAGAACCAGCGGATGCAGGTTGCCATCGCCGGCGTGAAAGACATTGGCTACGCGGAGACCCGTCTCTGTGCTCAGCTGATCGATCTCGCTCAGAATCTGGGGGAGGGAAGTGCGTGGAATCACGCCATCCTGGACTATATAGTTCGGCGAGATCCGGCCCATGGCCGCGAACGCAGCCTTGCGGCCTTTCCAGACCAACGCTCGCTCCACGTCCGATTGGGCCATGCGAATTTCCCACGCCCCGTACTGGCGGCAGATTTCGTCGACGTGCACCATCAGGGCCTGGACTTCAGCTACAGGTCCATCCAGCTCGACGAGAAGGAGTCCACCACAGTCGGGATAGTTGGCGTGCACTGCGGCCTCGGCGGCCTGGATCGCCAGGTTGTCCATCATCTCGATCGCAGCGGGGAGCATGCCGGCCGCGATGATTCCGCTGACCGCCGCTCCGGCCTCCGTTGGACTATGGAACGCGGCCAACAGCGTCCGCACGCATTCGGGGCGTTTCACGATCCGCAGGGTGATCTTGGTCGCGATTCCAAGCGTGCCTTCCGATCCGACGAAAACGCCCGCGAGGTCGTACCCCGGTGTGTCCAGCGTTTTGCCGCCGAAGTGCACCAGCGACCCATCCGGGAGCACTACTTCTAACCCCAGGACGTGAGTTGTAGTGAAGCCGTACTTCAGGCAGTGCGCACCGCCGGAGTTCTCCGCGACGTTGCCGCCGATACTGCACACGGACTGAGACGATGGATCGGGGGCATAGAAGAAATTCGCGGAAGCGACGCGGCCCGAGACATCCAGGTTGATTACGCCCGGTTCCACGACCACCCGCGCGTTGGGAAGATCCACTTCGAGGATACGTTTCATCCGTGCCAGGCAGATTACGATCCCACCTGCCACCGGCAGCGCTCCACCGCTTAGGCCCGTGCCGGAACCGCGCGCGACGAAAGGTATCCGCTCGCGATGGCATACGCGCACCACCGCCTGCACTTGTTCCGTGGAATCGGGCAGGACCACCGCGCTCGGAATCACGCGGAAGTTGGTCAGGCCGTCACACTCGTACGTTCGCAACTCTTCTTTTGAGGAAATCAAGCCGTGCGGGCCCAGAATCCGGCGCAGTTCATCCAATGTTTCCGGAGCCGTGTGAGGGTTCACCTACAGATACCGGTATGCTTCGAGTGTCAAGAAGTCCTTGCACTCGGCGTTGACCATCATGAGCTCAAAGAGTTGGGCAGCTTGTGGGAACTTGCTCTTGTCATAGTGTTCATCACCTACGTTCGAGCGAATCTGGGCGAGCTGGGTCTTGATGGTATCGCGGATCATCGGAGCTGAAAGCTTCCGCCCATTCGATAAAATAGCCCCATGGTGCATCCATTGCCAAACCTGCGTGCGGGAAATCTCCGCGGTGGCGGCATCTTCCATCAGATTGTAAATCGGCACACAGCCGTTACCGCGCAGCCATGATTCCAGATATTGGATGCCGACGTCGACGTTCGTTCGCAAGCCCTGGTCGGTAATTTGGCCCTCGGGGACGTTCAGCAGATCGGCGGCGATCACCTTCACGTCGTTGCGCTTCACGTCAATCTGATTCGGAGTCTTCATGTACTCATCGAAGATTTCCTTGGCGATCTGGACCAAGCCCGGATGCGCCACCCAGGTGCCATCATGGCCCGCTTTCACTTCGCGAATTTTATCCTGGCGGACTTTTTCCATCGCTACCGCATTTGCAGCGGCATCATGTTTTATCGGAATCTGCGCCGCCATGCCGCCCATGGCATGGATTTCGCGGCGGTGGCAGGTATGGATCAGCAGGTCAACGTAGGATTTTAGGAAGTGCTTGTCCATGGTGACCGTGATGCGATCCGGCATCATGAACCTCGGATGATTCTTGAAGGTTTTGATGAAGCTGAAGATATAATCCCAGCGGCCGCAGTTCAGGCCCGCGGAGTGATCGCGCAGCTCCCACAGGATCTCGTCCATCTCAAATGCGGCTAGAAGTGTCTCGATCAGGACGGTAGCGCGAATAGTCCCGTTGGGTACACCCAACGCCTCTTGCGCATGCACGAAAACATCGTTCCACAACCGGGCTTCAAGATGACTCTGGATCTTCGGCAGATAGAAGTAGGGAGCCGTGCCCTTCGCCAGCCGGGCTTTCACGTTGTGAAAGAAGTACAGACCGAAGTCGAACAGGGCGCCGGAAATCGGCTGGTCGTCGATGTGAACATGTCTTTCGGGCAGGTGCCAGCCGCGCGGCCGAACGAACAGCACCGCAGGGTTGGGATTCAGCTTGTACTGTCGTCCTTCCGGACTGGTGTATTCGATATCTCCGCGAACCGCGTCGCGCATGTTGATCTGCCCGGTCAGGTTGTTCTGCCAGGTAGGAGAATTCGAATCCTCAAAATCGGCCATGAAGATATTTGCGCCGGAGTTTAGCGCGTTGATGACCATCTTCCGATCGACTGGCCCTGTGATCTCGACGCGCCGGTCGAGAAGATCCTGGGGTATGGACGCAACCACGTAATTGCTCTTGCGGATCTCCGCGGTTTCCGGAAGGAAATCGGGTAGCTGGCCGGCGTCGATAGACGCCTGACGCTGGATTCGACGGTTCAGCAAATCTCTTCGTCGAGTCTCAAATCGGCGGTGAAGATCGGCAATGAAAGCGATGGCTTCGGGGGTAAGGATCTCGTTACATCCAGGGGGAATCGGTGCATCGATTTTGACGCCTTGACGCGCCAAGCTAGGGCTGCTCATGTATTCTCAGGATACCTTGGAACCTTAAAGCTGGTTCAACTCGCCAATGTCTTCATTCCAAAGGGTTGGATGCTCCTGTATAAACTGTTCCATGAGCTGTATGCAATCCATATTATCGACCACCTCGACGTCGACCCCGCGTGAGCGGACATATTCTTCAGGGCCCCGGAACGTTCGGTTCTCGCCGATGATCACGCGGGGAATCTTATATAGCAAGACGGCGCCGCTGCACATGTCGCACGGGGATAACGTGGAATAGAGGGTCGCGCGTCGGTACTCGGCGGGTTGAAGCCTTTGCGCGTTCTCCAGGCAGTCCATTTCCGCGTGGCGTATGACGCTGCCTTGTTGGACTCGTTGGTTGTGTCCGCGCCCGATAATCGTGCCGTCGATGACCAAAACTGAGCCGATTGGGATGCCGCCTTTACTGAGTCCTTTGCGCGCTTCTTCGATCGCCGCCTGTAGAAAGTCGTCCATCGCAGCCCTTAAACCACTTGCAAGACGATCTTCCCGCGCACATGTTCGGTCTCGCTCATTTCGTGAGCTTTGGCGGCGTCGCGAAGAGGGAAGACCGCGGCGATTTCGGGCTTGACTCGCCCGGAGTCCGCAAGGAGGCCGATCTCAGTAAGCTGGGCGGCATCCATTTGCCCCCAGATGATGGTCGCGCGAACGCCGTGCGACTTGGAATCCTCTTCCGAAGGCGGCGGGCCGATCAGCGCCACCAGGATGCCGCCTTTCTTCAGAACTTTCCAGGATCGAGATCGCACGTCGCCGCCCATGCTCTCGATCACGGCGTCGAAATCGTGAACGACATCCTCAAAACGCGTGGTCTGGTAATTGATAGGAAGATCGCAGCCGAGTTGCTTGAGATACTCCTGGTTGCGGCCGCTGGCAGTGCCGGCAACGTATAGATTTTTGATCTTGGCGAACTGAATCGCCAGGTGCCCCACCCCGCCTGCGGCTGCATGTACCAGCACTTTCTGCCCCGCCGTCAAACCGGCGGTGTCGAATAGGGCCTGCCACGCGGTGAGCCCGGCCAGGGGAATTGCGGCCGAGTGAATATGATCCAGGCTTCTGGGCTTGGGCACAAGTTCGGATTCTTTCACAGCGATGTACTCGGCGTAGGCTCCATTACGCGCGGCGTCCGGCCGGCCGTAAACCTCGTGGCCTGGTTTGAACGCAGTCACTCCTGAGCCGACCGACTCGATCACACCCGAAACATCCCAACCCAGGATGAACGGAAGCGGATATTCCCGGAAGCCTTTCATGTGTCCCGCGCGGATCTTCCAATCGATCGGGTTTACGGACGTGGCATGAACCTTAACCAGGACTTCTCCAGCCGTTGGTTCGGGCTTGGGTGCGTCCTCGTAGATCAGAACGTCGGACGATCCGTAGGTATGAAATCGGACGGCTTTCATGGTTGCCATGGCGTTTGACATAAAGTAGTCTATCAGCGTGGGAAATAAAGTTAGCCGCCGCAAGCTACTCTCTACCGCAGGAGCCGGAGCGGTCTTGGCGGCCGCACCACCGCACGTTTTAGGGCAAGGCAGACTGCGGCTGACGCTTTCCTGCTGGGATTACGATCGCACACGCGCCTTGATGGAAGGCCGCATTGGAGTGGATGGCGTCGACCTTACCTATCTGCCGTTGCCGATCGAAGAAACCTTCTTCCGCATGCTGCGGAATCACGAATTCGATGCGTCGGAAATGTCTTTGTCGTCCTACGTGTTGTCGCTATTCGAGGAACCGCAGCCCTTTATCGCGATCCCGGTTTTCCCCTCGCGTTTCTTCCGGCATTCCTGCATTTTCGTGAACTCGAACAGCGGGATCCGCACCCCGCAGGACCTTCGCGGCAAACGCGTCGGCACGCCCGAGTACCAAATGACCGCGGCCGTCTGGATCCGCGGAATGCTCAGTGACGAGTACAACATCCCCGTGGGCAGCACACCGTACTTCACCGGCGGCGAAGAAGAACCCGGGCGCACCGAAAAGATTGCGCTATCGCTGCCACCCGCGATTCGCGTACAGCCGATTCCGGACAATAAGGCGCTGTCGCAAATGATCGAGAGCGGCGAACTCGACGCCATGTACACGGCGCGGGCGCCGTCCACTTTCGGAAATGGAACGGGTAAAGTTCGCCGGCTTTTCGAGAATTACGGCGCCGTGGAGCGGGAGTATTATCGCAAAACCAAAATCTTTCCCATCATGCACACCGTGGTGATCCGGCGCGATCTTTACAAGCAATATCCGTGGATCGCCCAATCGCTGCACAAAGCCTTCGTCTTATCCCAGCGCGAGGTGTATGCGAATCTGCACGAGACGGCCGGACTGAAGACCATGCTTCCGTGGGTTCTGGATCACGTCGCGGAAACAGAAGCGGTCATGGGCAAGGATTTCTGGCCCTACGGCTTCCAGGCCAACGAGAAGACTCTGGGCACCTTCCTCCGTTATTCCTATGAGCAAGGCTTGGCGAAACGGCTCCTAACGCCCAAAGAGCTATTCGCCGCCGAAACGCTCGAATCATTCAAAATCTAAATGTTTTCGCCCGAACTAGGGACTTCCCCAGGTTTTACAGCCGGCCTCAAAGAAAACCTTGCTATTTGGAATATACTAAGTGTCCCAGAGAGCTATCTAACAACAGGAGGGTTGGGTAAGCAATCATGAGACAGACTAGTACTTTTGAGGGTTGGCAAGAGTCCCAGTCTCGAAAATCCGAAAAGCGCAGCGTGCGGTACGAGTCGGCTGCGGCGCGGAAAGTTATCGAGCTTCTGGATATCGCAGGCATCGGCGTAAACGGGCCACAGCCGTGGGACGTTCAGGTCCACGACGAAAGGTTTTTTAACCGGGCTTTGGGTGAAGGCAGCATCGGAGTCGGCGAATCCTATATGGATGGATGGTGGGACGTCGAGGCGCTAGATGAGTTTTTCACCCGATTTCGCAGGGCGGATTTAGCCAGCCATGTTCACGACTTAAAAACCGCCATGCTGGTTTTAAAGACGCGACTGCTCAACTTGCAAACGATGCAACGCGCGAAACAGGTAGCGCATGCGCATTACGACCTGGGCAACCAGCTTTACCAAGCTATGCTCGATCGCCGCATGCAGTATACCTGTGCTTACTGGAAGGGAGCCGCTACTCTTGACCAGGCGCAAGAGAACAAGCTGCATCTGATTTGCCGCAAATTACAGCTTGCACCGGGCATGACGTTGCTGGAGTTGGGCGGCGGATTCGGCGGGCTGGCTCACTTCGCCGCCAAAGAATACGGCTGCCACGTGGTTAGCTACAACATTTCCCGCGAACAGGTCGCGTTCGGCAGAGAGCTTTGCAAGGGCTTGCCGGTGCGCTTCGAGCAAAAGGATTATCGCGAGGCCGCTTCGGAGCCTAGCCGTTTCGATCGCGTCGTCTCGATTGGTTTGTGTGAGCACATCGGGTACAAAAACTATCGCCAGTTCATGCAACTGGCGCACGATCGGCTCAAAGAGCGGGGAACCTTTTTACTTCACACGATCGGATCTAATGAATCCTATTCGTACACCGATCCGTGGATTCACAAATACATCTTTCCAAACGGCTTGATTCCTTCCATGGCTCAACTCACCACGGCTTGGGAGGGTTTGTGGGTAGCCGAAGACTGGCACAACTTCGGGCCGGATTACGACAAAACCGTGATCGCGTGGTGGAAGAACTTCGAGCAGGCCTGGCCGGAATTGCGGTCTGCCTACAGCCAGCGTTTCTATCGCATGTGGAAGTATTATCTGATGGCTTCCGCGGGCTCTTTTCGCGCGCGCAGGCTGCAGCTTTGGCAGATCGTCCTTTCAAAAGGCGACATTTCTTCATACACGCCTGTCAGGTAGGGTTGCGTCTTATGGATCTGCAGCAGGATCATCAGAGGAGGATCGCAACCCTCGCCTCGGAGATCGACCAGGCCAGAACGCTGGGTAAGCGGATCGGTCTGCGGAAGTCGACCTCCAATCTGTTCCGCCATCGCGCGCCAGCCGGGAAACATTTGATCGACGTGCGGTCTTTCAATCGCGTCCTGGCTATTGACGCAGAGCGGATGACGGCCCACGTCGAGGGCATGATCACATACCAAGCCCTGGTCGACCAGACGTTGAAGTATGGCTTGCTACCCGCTGTTGTCCCGCAACTTAAGACGATTACAGTTGGAGGAGCGGTCAGCGGGTTGGGAATCGAATCTTCATCTTTTAGGTTCGGTCTAGTCCACGAAACCATAGAAACGATGGAGATTCTACTTTGCGATGGACGCCTGTTGACGTGTTCCTGCCGGGAGCATCCGGATCTTTTTTATGGATTTCCAAACTCTTATGGAACCTTGGGGTACGCACTGGGGCTAACCGTCCGGCTGATCCCAGCCAAGCCGTACGTGCGTCTGACCCATACCCGCTTCACCGATCCGGAGAGCTATTTTGCCCGGATCGTGGAGCGCGCAAACAGCGCGGTGGATTATCTGGATGGGACGATTTTTTCGCGCCGTGAAATGTACCTGACCGAAGGCGAGTTCGTTGATGATGCCCCTGCGGTCAGCGATTACACCTACATGGACATCTATTACAAATCCATCCAGCGCAAACCCGAGGACTGGCTGACGGCGAAAGACTACATCTGGCGCTGGGACACGGACTGGTTCTGGTGTTCGAAGCACTTCCACGTGCAAAAGCCGGCGATACGAAGGCTGTTTAAATGGGCCTTGAACTCGCGCACCTATCAGCGGATCATGCGGCTCTCGTATAGCGTCCTCCCGGATTCGGGCGGCACCGAATCGGTGATTCAGGACGTGGATATACCTATTGGCAGGGCATCTGAGTTCTTCGATTTTCTGCTTTCGGAGATCGCTATCTCGCCGCTCTGGATGTGCCCGTTCAAGACGCGAGATTCCGTCCGTACCTGGGATCTGAGCCCGCTGCAACCCGGTCAGATGTACGTGAATTTCGGATTCTGGGACGTAATCCCTTCGACGCACGAGAAGGGGTACTTCAATCGCAAGATTGAACGCAAGACGATGGAGCTCGGCGGGGCTAAGGGGCTGTACTCCAGCGCCTGGTACGATGAAACTGAATTTTGGAGCATCTACGACCAGGCGCGCTACACGCAGCTCAAGCAGACCTATGACCCTCACGGAGTTTTCCCGGACCTGTATTCGAAGTGCGTTCGCCGGCACTAACTGGGCGTAATGACGCATCACCTGCGAAGAATTGTCGTCGGACTCTTTTTGTTCGGCATCTCCTTCGGTTATGTCGAAGCCGCCGTTGTCATCTACTTGCGGGCGCTCTATGAACCGCTGCGCCAGCGACTTACGCCCGGACGGGCGCCAGGCGATCTATTTCCGCTGGTGAATCGCGAAAAGATGGTGGCCGAGGCTCCCGAAACTGCCCTACTATTGAACGTCGAGATAATCCGCGAGGCCGCAACCATCGTCATGCTGGCGGCCGCCGCGATGCTGGTGACCGCAGAACGATCCCTGTGGCTGCCTGCCTTGTCGATCGCCTTCGGCGTCTGGGACGTCTCCTTTTATCTGTTTCTCAAACTGTGGATCGATTGGCCGGCGTCGCTGTTCACTTGGGATCTTCTTTTCCTTTTACCGGTTCCGTGGGTGGCCCCGGTTCTGGCGCCGGTTATCGTGTCATTTACGATTATTGGCTGCGGAGTGGCGGCGATATGCCGTCCTATCGACATCGGCTGGCGACATTGGATCGGCTTGGTACTGGGAGGAGCGCTGGTGATTCTGTCGTTCACTTGGGATTTCCGGCATGTGATTGCTGGAAATATGCCGCGACCCTTTGCCTGGTGGCTCTTCGTCGCGGGCGAAGCAATCAGTCTGGGATCGTTCCTGCGGGGTTCTTTAAGCAGCACCCACATGCCGTACAGTTCCATCGATAGAGCTTAGTTTCTTGGCGGTAGCTGGAGCTTGGTGGGTTGGGGTAATCCTATCAGCCCAGACGAATCCAAGGGCTTGGCGGACTTCAGAGTAGGCCAGCGGTGACAGGAGCACTTCAAAAGCTCCGGCATCTACCATTTCACCCCGCGAATGAGCCTGGTCGACGCGGTGGCATAAGATGACTCGCGCGTGCGGGAGCGCTTCTCGGACGGCGTGCAGGGCTTCCGCCCAAGGCAGACCGAGCCAACGGGCCTGAATGAGAACGGCGACGACGGTTTCTGACTGGCCAAGCTCTGGGAGTTCTGACAGATCGGACGCCCTGACCGTGGACCAGCCGAAGTCGCGTGCGATCATGGCAATATCGAGGCGCTGGTTCGAAAAGTCTCCGAGAAGCACTATCTTTGCGCTCTCCGGCATGACAGTAAGTATTCGCACTTTGGTGGCCAACCTAAACGGTCCCGTTAAGCCTATTAGTACTGCGCAATCTTGTAGATGCTAAGCCTACCGGGGAGGATGCCTTATGACCACCAAAAAACGGATCGTGCAATATTTGCGTGTTGAGCGGTATCCGAAATTGTTGACAATGCGGCTACAACTCGCTGATTTTGAATTTGTTCGGCGACAAGATAAAGACTGGCATCGAACCTGCAGTGCTACCTCCGAATTCGGGAATCGTACTCAGTACTCAAAAGGAGGTGGGAAAAATGAGCAAGCTTGAGCGCACGGTATTGGCGGAACTCCGCAAGGTGCATGAGACAGAAGCAGCGTTGGAAGGCATGTATCGGAAGTTGTCCGGACCGGCGGACAGCGGACGATTCCTCGCCTCGCTAAGGTCGCTGGACGAGCGCGTAAGCCGTTTGGAAAGTCTGTTGGAGAGCGCAGCATGAATCTTCTATTGGCGTTACTACTGCTCGTGGTGCTCTTAGGTCTGCTTCCGACTTGGCCTTACAGCACCGGATGGGGATACTATCCGAGCGGCGGCGTCGGTCTTCTGCTAATCATTCTGTTAGTGGTTCTCGTTACCCGCAGACGAGTTCTTTGAAGGGCCGAGGGGACCTGACACCCAGCGTATTGCCTTAGGACTTGCTATCGTTAGCAGGGCCTAGTGCAGACGGACCAATCAGCCACCTCCTCCAAGGAGTTTTGGGACACGCCTCAGCCTGAGTTGCTGAATAGGCTTCAGGCGACGCCGGCAGGCTTGACTGCGGGCGAGGCATTGATTCGATTCCGTCAATACGGCCCGAACAGCCTGGTGAGAGAGTCCCGCTTCGCGGGGCTGATCAGTCTTCTCCGCTTCTTGATCAATCCTCTGGTCGTTATCCTTCTGGTGGCTAGCGGCATATCGATCGCGCTAGGGGACTCGGTCGGCGGCCTCATCATCATCTCGATGGTCTTGCTCAGCGTGCTGCTGAACTTCTTTATGGAGTTTCAGGCACAGCACGCCATTGAGCAGATTCGCAAGCAGGTCGCGACCACTGCATCAGTCATTCGTGACGGGCGAGAGCAGGAAATGCCGGTGGCGGATCTGGTGCCCGGAGATGTCATCCGCCTGAACGCCGGGGATCTGGTGCCGGCGGACGCTCGTCTGCTTTCGGTCAAAGATCTGCAAGTGCGCGAATCCGCGCTCACGGGCGAATCGCTGTGCGTCGAGAAGACCTGTGGCGATCTGCCCACCGGTAAACACGGCATTGCGGAGGCGAGCAACTGCGTCTTTATGGGCACTGCGGTGCAGACGGGAATCGGCACGGCTGTGATCGCCTGCACCGGAAAAAACACTGCCTTCGGCGAGATTGCCCAGAGGCTGGCCGCCCGGCCGCCTGAGACGGAGTTTGGCCGGGGGATCCGTCACTTCGGGCTGATGATCACCCGAGTGATCATGATGCTGGTGCTGTTCGTCCTGCTGGTGAATATCGCGTTTCACCGGCCGATCCTGGAGTCGTTCCTTTTTTCAGTAGCGCTGGCGGTCGGAATGACACCAGAGATGATGCCGATGATCATCACGGTCACACTAGCTCAGGGAGCCCGGCGGATGACCAAGAAGAAAGTGCTGGTCAAGCAACTTTCCGCCATTGAGGATTTCGGAAGTATCGAGATCCTGTGCAGCGACAAAACGGGCACGTTGACCGAAGGCGAGATCGAACTCGACCGGCATGTAGACGTGCAAGGGAAGGACGACGACGATGTCCTGCGGTTCATCTACCTGAATAGCCTCTTTCAGGCGGGCATCAAGAGTCCCCTGGACGATGCCGTATTGAAGCACGAGCGCCCTAAGGCCGTGGAATACCAGAAGCTGGATGAAATTCCTTTCGACTTTAACCGCAAACGCCTTTCCGTGGTCGTGCATCACACCGACCCACAACAGGGCGACGAATGCCTCCTGATTACCAAAGGGGAGGCCGAGAGCATCTTCAGTATCTGCCAGACCGTGATGATCGACGGGTCGCCTCAATCGTTCGACGAACGCCGGCGAACTCAGGCTGCCGATACATTCCAGAAGTTGAGCGCCGGCGGGTTCCGCGCTCTGGGCGTCGCCGTTCGGAAGGTTGACAAGCAGGACGCCTATACGACGGCGGACGAGCAGGACCTGACGCTGGCCGGCTTCGCCGCTTTCCTGGATCCGCCCAAGGAAGGGATTCCCACGGTTCTCGAAGAGCTCCAGCGGAATGGCGTCTCGGTGGTCATTATGACCGGCGACAACCAGTATGTGACCCAGAAGATCGCCCAGGACGTGAGGCTGAAAACGGACCGTATCGTCGTCGGCGATCAGGTGGACGCCATGGATGACGCGGCGCTGGCCGTCCAGGCGGAGAATGGCGCTATCTTCGCACGGGTATCGCCGGAACAGAAAAACCGGGTCATCATCGCCCTTAAAGCACGAGGGCACGTGGTGGGGTACATCGGCGATGGGATTAACGACGCTCCGTCGCTGCATACCGCGGACGTCGGCATTTCGGTCATGAACGGCGTGGAGGTCGCCAAGGACGCCGCGAAAATCATCCTGCTCGAAAAAGATCTGGCCGTCCTGAACGACGGGATTATCGAGGGGCGACGGTGTTTCGCCAACATCATGAAATATATCGTCATGGGAACCAGCTCGAACTTCGGGAATATGTTCAGCATGGCCGCAGCATCGCTATTCCTGCCGTTCCTGCCAATGCTGCCGACGCAGATCCTGCTCAATAACTTTCTCTACGACGTTTCGCAGATCAGCATTCCCAGCGACAACGTGGACCCCGTTCTCCTGCATCGCCCAAAACGATGGCGGATTGCGTTCATTCGCCAGTTCATGATGATCATAGGTCCCATCAGCTCCATCTACGATTTCCTCACGTTCGCAGTGCTTCTCTGGGTGTTTCACGCTTCAATGAATGCACCGCTATTTCACACCGGTTGGTTTGTCGAATCGCTGGCTACGCAAACGCTGGTCGTCTTTGTGATCCGGACAGCGGGCAACCCTCTGAAGAGCCAGCCCAGTAGATCGCTGATGGCAGCAGTCTGCGCGATCGTGGCGGTTGCCGGGATACTGCCCTATACGCCGTTGGGCAGATTGCTACAGTTTACGTCGCTCCCTCCGTCATTGGTGGGTGCCATTGCTCTCCTGGCGGTCACCTATCTTTTAGTCGTACAGGTGGTTAAGTCCTGGTTCTATCGCCGTCACGCGTTGCTGTGAAGATGGGTGGTCGGGCCGTTTCTAGGGATATGGCCCTAGCCCTAGCTGATACACTAGGTGGGCCCATGAGTATTCACCTAGTTAATCCAAGCGATACCGCATTCGGGACTGCCGTCATCACTCCACGATGGCTGTATGTGCTAGCCGCCGCGACGGATGGGTCGTTCGGCGACCCCGAAATCTGCGATGAAACATTGGAGCATCTTGATCTGGAGCGGATTAAGCCCGGTGACGTCGTTGGCATCGGTATCCACACCGGTAACGCCTTGCGAGGATACGAGGTGGGACGGGCAGTGCGGGAACGGGGCGCCTGGGTCGTGTTCGGCGGGATCCATTCCACGCTCTACTCGGAGGAGCCGTTTGAGCGCGGTGGCGCGCACGTGGTGGTAAAGGGCGATGGCGATGTCGTTTGGAACCACGTCATTCGGGATTGCGCCGCGGGAACCCCGGAGCGGATTTATAACGGCGGACGGGTGGAAGCCGGGGAGTTCAAACAAGCCCGCTGGGATTTGCTACCGCCGAATAGCTATATGTGGGCATCGGTGCAGACCGTGCGCGGATGCGCCAAGCACTGCTCCTTCTGTTCGGTCTGGCGAACCGACGGACAGCGGCCCCGCCAGCGCGCGACCGACCCGGTTATCGAAGAGATCGTGGAACTGCGCCGCCGGGGGTTCCGGTTCATCGCCTTGGCGGACGACAATTTTTATCCGGTCACGATGACCGACATCGCCAATGCGAAGCGCCAGAATAATCAGGTTCGAGTCGATCAACTGGAAGCCATGCGCCAGGAGCGCTTCGAGCTGATGGAACGGCTGTCGGCGCTGCCGCAGGACATGACCTTCTTCACGCAGATTACGATGGAGGCTGCGGAAGATACGAGCTTTCTGGATGCCATGAAGAAAGCCCGGATCAGAGGCGCTCTAGTCGGCGTCGAGGCCGTTACCCCCGAAGGATTAAAAACGGTCTATAAGGATTTCAACCTTTCTGGCGACAAGCTGGTGAAGCAGCTCAGGACGTTCTCCGACCACGGTGTGCATGTTCTCGGTTCGTTCATCTTCGGCCTGCCCAGCGATCGTCCGGATACGTTCGATGCCACGCAAGATTTGGCGCAGAAGGCCGGTCTCACCTTCGCGCAGTTCGTCATGCTGACCCCGTTTCCGGGTACAGTCGACTTCGAAAAATGGGAAAAAGCGCAGGGCGACGATGTGGCCAAGGTGGACGGAATCCCTCTCACCCGCTACTGGCTGATTCCCGCTCACAAGCGGCCGAAGATGTTCATGCCGCATCCCACCATGAATTCCGAGGAGATGCGAGCGCGTACGCAGCGTGTATGGGATCGATTCTATAGCTTCTCTTCCGTGTGGAAGCGGTCGCGTTGTACGCCCCATCTGCGGGCGCGCCTGGCGTTCGTCTTTATCTCAAAGCTATACCGGCAGATGTACGCCAGCACGGGCATCGCCACCGATAGCGCCCGTCAGAAACGGGCGAGCTCGTGGGCCCGCTGGCTTGCGATTCCTTGCCGCAAGCTATTCTCCGGCCGCCCCATGCCGGACTTGCAAATGCCACGCGCGAAAGCCGTGCCGCAAGACCTGTTCCAGGTAATTCAGTAGCCCTTTTCAGCACGCGAATCGATCGTGAGATAAATAAGCGTGGACGCTACTTATTCGGACGCACTGGTGTTCTTTGGCGCTACCGGAGATCTGGCCTACAAGCAGATCTTTCCTGCGCTGCAAGCGCTGGTCCAGCGCCACAATCTGACGATTCCCGTTGTCGGGGTAGCCAAAGCCGGATTTAATTTGGACCAGCTCAAGGCGCGTGCGCGCGATAGTATTACCACCCACGGCAGCCTCAATGAGGCTGCTTTCGCCAAATTGTCGGCCTTGCTCCAGTACGTGGACGGCGATTACCGCGACCCGGCTACTTTCACTCAATTGCGCCAGGTTCTGGGCAATGCCCAACGGCCTTTGCATTACTTGGCGATACAGCCCAGCATGTTCGCCTCGGTTGTGGAAGGGCTGGCGAAGTCCGGATCAGCCAAAAATGCACGTGTGGTGGTGGAAAAACCCTTCGGGCGCGATCTCGCGTCCGCGCGTACGCTGCATGCGATTCTCGATGAGTTTTTCCCCGAAGACGCCATCTTCAGGATCGACCATTTTCTGGGCAAAGAACCTGTCCAGAACATCCTCTACACACGTTTCGCCAATCGATTTCTGGAGCCGCTATGGAATCGCACGCACGTCCGCTCGGTGCAAGTCACCATGGCGGAAAATTTCGGGGTCCAAGGACGCGGGCGGTTTTACGAAGAGGCCGGGGCGGTCCGCGACGTCATTCAGAACCACCTGTTTCAGGTGCTGGCGTGTTTGGCAATGGATCCTCCCACCGGGGAACAGTCCGATGCGATTCGAGATGAGAAGGCGAGAATTCTGAAAGCCGTCAGGCCGTTAACGCCTCAGGATATTGTGCGCGGACAATTCAAAGGTTACAAGCAGCAGGAAGGCGTCGCCCCGAATTCTCATGTGGAAACCTATGCCGCCATCAGGCTATTTATCGATACTTGGCGATGGGCAGGAGTACCGTTCTACATCCGTGCCGGCAAAACCATGCCAATCACTGCCACCGAGGTGAATGTTACCTTTAAGCGGCCTCCTTTCGAAGTCTTCGATGAGGAAGATCACGGCTCGCCGAATCGTCTTCGTTTGCGCCTGAGTCCGGAAGTGGTGATCGGGCTTTGCATGCGTGTCAAACGCCCCGGCGAACAAATGGACGGCGAAGATGTCGAGCTGATCGCGAAACACCAACGTGCCGACGAAATGGCTCCCTACGAACGTCTCCTTGCGGACGCCCTGCGCGGCGACCACTCCCTTTTCGCACGGGAGGACCAGATCGAAGCTCAATGGAGAATCGTTGACCCCGTGTTGGGTGACGTAACGCCAGTCCACGAATACGAGCAGAACACTTGGGGTCCGCCGGAAGCTGCATCGCTCATGCAGGCTCCAGACGGCTGGTTGAACCCGCAGTCACCTACTATCCCCGCTTAACGAGCAGTTTGCGAATATCGCGCAATTCCTGCTGGCGATCCGGGCTGAGTTTCGGATATTCGAGCTTCAGCTCTTTCAGGGTATCCAGAATGATGCGGGAAACGATCAACCGGGTGGTGGACTTGTCGTCCGCCGGAACGATATACCAGGGCGCGGTTTTGGTGCTGGTTGCACTCAGGCATTCCTCATACGCCTTCATATAGTCTTTCCAGTACCTTCGCTCCTTCATGTCGTCGATGTTGAACTTCCAGTTCTTGTCGCGCTCATCGATACGTTTCAGGAAGCGCTTGCGTTGTTCTTCTTTAGAAAGATGCAGAAAGAACTTGAGGATGCGCGTGCCATTGCGATGCAGATGGTCCTCCAGGTTGACTATGGAAGCGTATCGGCCACGCCAAATATGTTTGCTGTCGAGCAACGCCTTTGGCAATCGCTCCGCATCGAGAATGTCCTGGTGCACGCGGACGATCAGTACCTCTTCGTAATAGGAACGGTTGAAGATACCGATCTTTCCGCGCTCGGGGAGCTTTCGGGCTGCGTTCCACAAGAAGTCATGGTCCAATTCCTCGGCAGACGGGTGTTTGAAGCTGAAGACCTGGCAGCCTTGGGGATTCACACCGGACATAACGTGCTTAATCGCGCTGTCCTTGCCGGCAGCGTCCATCGCTTGGAATATCAACAGCAGCGCATAGCTATCGTCCGCATATAGCCGGTTTTGCTGTTCGCTCAACTCGTGGATGTGTTCCGTAAGTAGGGTTTGATACTCTTCCTCTGAGTGATACACGGGCTTGACTCTTGTCGGCCACTTGTCTAAATCGACCTTCTTTCCACGCGGGACACGGAAATCTTCGGGATCGATCTTCTTCATTGGTATCCTTGTTCAGTCTCTGACGCATTCTGCGCAAGCACAATAACAATATGGCATCTTGGCGAGAGTGGCTACGCAGGGATGAGGCGGGCGATCCACGTCATGTCGACAAGCACGCGGATCATCCTTGGTATCTGGTCATCTGGCTGACGGGCGTGGATTATTTTTCCACCCTCGGATACCAGCCGGGAATCGCGCTGCTTGCCGCAGGCGCACTGTCGCCGATCGCCACGGCCGTCCTGGTGGCGGTGACGCTCCTGTGCGCCCTTCCGATCTATGTGCAGGTCTCCGGGCGCTCCTTTGCGGGATTAGGCTCCATCGCGATGCTCGAAAACCTCCTGCCGGGATGGTGGGGCAAATTCATGGTCCTGGTGCTGTTGGGGTTCGCGACCACGGACTTTGTCATCACCATGACGCTGTCGGCATCCGATGCGGCCAGGCATGCCACGTCAAATCCATATCTGCATCCGCTGCTGGGCAATGCAAATCTTCGGGTGACCCTGGTGCTGCTGGCGCTGCTCGCCGCCGTGTTCCTGAAAGGCTTCGCGGAGGCGATCGAACTCGCGACGGCGGTGTGCATTCCTTATCTGCTTCTGAATGTGATAGTGCTCGGGCGGGCTTTGGCCGAGGTCGCTACCCATCCACGGGCTTTGCCTCGATGGGAGGAGGCCCTCAGAGCCCAAGGCAACTGGACGGATTTGGCCATCGGCGCGTTAATTCTATTTCCGCGACTGGCGCTGGGGCTGAGCGGCTTCGAAACGGGTGTCTCGGTGATGCCTCTGATTCGCGGTGCGGCGAAAGACGCAGACGCGGATCGCCCGCAAGGCCGCATCCGCAACACCCGTAAGATGCTGGCGACGGCCGCGATCATCATGAGCGTCCTGTTGCTGATTTCGAGCTTCGTGTCGGCTTTGCTGATTCCCAGAGAAGCGTACCGGGAAGGCGGCGTCGCCAGTGGCCGTGTCATTGCCTATCTGGCGCACCAGTATCTGGGCAACGTCTTCGGCTCGGTCTACGACCTTTCGACGATTCTGGTGCTGTGGTTCGCGGGCGCGTCGGCGATGGCCGGATTGCTGCATCTGGTCCCGCGATATCTGCCGCGGGTAGGATTGGCGCCTGAGTGGGTCGCCTATGCCCGGCCTTTGGTGCTGTTGTTGTTCGCCATCGATGTGGTGGTCACCGTGATCTTCGGGGCCAACGTGGAGGCGCAAGGCGGAGCCTACGCCACCGGAGTGCTGGTCCTGATGCTTTCCGCGGCCGTGGCCGCGTCGATTGCGCTGTGGAAAGAACACGCGCGCTCCCTTAGCATCTATTGCTGGGCGGTGGTTGCCGTCTTTGGATACACGACCGTCGCCAACATCATCGAGCGTACTGACGGCATCGTCATCGCCGGCTGCTTCATCGTGATTATCCTGACGGTAAGCGGCGTCAGCAGATATTGGCGAGCTAAGGAAATCCGGGTGGGCGGACACCGCTTTGCCGACGCTGAGTCGGAGAAACTGTGGAACCAGCTGATCAACCAAAAGATCAACATGGTGCCGATTGGAAGCTTAGAGGCGCAGGCGCGATCCGCCCGAACCGCCCTTCTTCGCAAGCACTATAAAGTCGAGGGTCCGCTCGTGTTTGTTCACGTCCGTCTTCTGGACAATCGCAGCGAGTTTCTATCGCCTCTCGAAATCACCGTAACCAAAGATGACGGTCAGTATCTGGTGGAAGCGTCTCAGGCTGTCGCGAAGGCCAACGCAGTGGCTTACATTAGCGAGTTACTGCACCCGGCGGCGATCTATCTGGGGTTGAGCCGGCAGAATCTCATGCGCCAGTCGTTTCGTTATTTCCTGCTGGGCGAGGGCGAAACTGGCCTAATGGTATACACCATTCTCCAGCACCTCTGGGAGTCGACCCCTTGGGAGGACCAGCGTCCCTGTCTCTTCCTGATGAGCGACTAAGCAGCTACGATTTCGCCTCGAAGAACCTTTCGTCCTTGCTGAGCGTTTCGAGCAGCTTCTTCATATCGTCGGCATGCTCTTCTTCCTTGCCCAGAATCTTCTCCATCGCGCGGCGAGTGGTGGGATCGTCATCGCCTAAATAGCGAATAATCTCGCTATAGGATTCGACGGCGATCCGCTCCGCGACCAGATCCTCCCGGACCATGTCTAGCAGAGATTTTCCTTCGACGTATTGGGAATGACTGCGAGCATTCAACCCTTCCGGGTTAAAGTTAGGCTCACCGCCTAGCTGCGTAATACGCTCAGCTGCAACATCTGCATGTTCCTGTTCTTCGTTTGCATGTTCCAGGAATTCTTCCGCCACGGCCTGGGCGTGAATGCCGGTAGCCATGTAGTAGTGCCGCTTGTACCGCAGCACGCACACGATTTCAGTCGCCAGGACCTCATTCAGAATACGAATGACGGTTTCGCGGTCGGCTTTGTAAGCGTCCGTAACCGCGCCTTTCTCCATGTGCTCGCGGGCACGCCTCCGGAGCTCCTGAATGTCGGATACAAATGGCTGATGTGCTTCCTTAACGGGTGTTTGTTTCATGGCTTCTTTCCAGGGCATGTTAGATTCGGTCTTGGGAAATCTGTTACAAGCAATTTAGCTTTCGCCCGCGAGGTGTTCAATTCCACCAAAAGAATAATAGCGGGCTAGGATGGGTGCGTGCGCGCAAGAACTGCGGCCCACAGGCAGCCGCCAGAAGGCAGTGTTCGGGATAAAAAACGCCAAACTCCGGGTCGCCGCCTTTAAAGACCGATAATCGGCTCATCGGGTGGCGGACATTCCTCCCTTGCCGGTAATCAACAGGACGATGCCGCCGATCAGCGCCACTGCGCCGATAACTGGGGGCAGGGGCACGGAATGGGTTTTGTTGCGAGTGATGTCGATCGGCCCGATGTCAGCGACCTTGTCTCGCGTCGTATACGAGAAGCCGCCCCACACCAGGCCGATCAGCCCCAGTGCAATAAGAATCATGCCTAGGATCTTGTTCATTATTTTTCGAATACTTTTTCGATTTGGCCGACTTTCTTTTGGATCTTCCCGCCGACTTTCTCGTCCTGACCTTCGTCGGCCAAATTGGGATTGTTAGTAGCCTGGCCTGCCTTCTCCTTGATCTTGCCTTTCATTTCGTGAAGTTTGCCGGCTGCTTGGTCCTTTGTGCTCTGTTTCATGCTTTCCTCCTGGGTCGCTCGGTTCAGACCGAGCCAATATCTTCTCAGCATTCGTAAGGCCACTGATTCCAGTGGACTATGTTGGAGATCGCCACTGAGGGAAGATTGCGTGACCAAAAATGGTCAGTTAGCGACGGAGAAGGCTTTGCCTAGCAAAATGGCTCCGATCAAGGTCAAAGCGACGTGTACATAGTAAATAAATCGACGAGTCTGCATACGCCTGTTGATCGCTCGGCCGAGGAAGATTGCCGCCAGGACGGCCGGGAGCGAGATGAGATAGAAGCGGTTAACCGCGGGAGTCCAAAGTCCCCCGAACCAGTAGCCGGCCATGCCCGCTAAGCTGGCAGGCAGAAAATAGGCCTGGAGGGTAGCCCGAAAATGTTCCGCCGACCACCGGCGCATGGAACCGTAAATGGCGAGAGGCGGACCGTTCATGCCATAGGCGCCGCCCAGGACTCCCGCCGTGAATCCGAAAAACCCCGCCAGCCTGTCATCTTTCAATTCGTGATTGCGGCGGCTGGCCAGGGAGTATATCGAGAAGGCCATCACGATAACCCCAAGAATCGCCTCGACGATGGGCTCAGGCAGAGTTTTCAATAAGAACAGCCCAACTGGAATCCCCAGGAAAGTCGGAGCCACGAGCCACAACGCACTGTTTATGTGGATCCTGCGCCAGTCCTGGATCACAATGACAAAGGCGACGGTGATCGAGACCAGCACAGCGGTCGGCGCGGCCACTTCGATCGGCATGACGAGCGCTAGGAGCGGTACTGCGATTAACGCTTCGCCAAATCCGAGCGCCGAGCGAACCAGCGTGGCTACGAAGAGAACAAGGATGATTTGGATCGTTACGGAGTGGGGTGGCATCCAGTAGCGGCGCAGATCTCTTTAGGTCTACGCCGCTAACATGGTACCTTCTCGAGCAGACGTCAGACTAATGAGATTCCTTTTCCTTGTGGCCCTTCGCATTGTCCGGAACCAACTTCTGACCACTTTCCTCCACTGTGGGCAGGTCGCCTTCGGGGACCTTATGTTTGGTCCTGGCGGTAATCTCTACGGCTTGAGATTTCGGATACAAGAATTCCTGGCCGAGAGTATCGCCGGGCCAGAACCATTTCCGCATGGCCTGAGGATGACCTTGGCTTCCCTCGTAGAACGTCAAGACCGTTTTGCCCGACGGCTCCACTTTTGCCGCGGCGGCCGTGAAAGTAAGTGCATAGAGATGGTCCATTTTTTCGTTCATGATCTCGGCGATGTGCCGGTTGGACGAAGAATTCAGCAGCTTAATTACGTAGCGGCCCGGCTGGAGAACGATGCCTGGGACTTCGGTGGGTTGATCTAGCGTGACGATCGTCTTCTTGTCGTAATCGTCTGCGCGCGCGGTAAGCGCGGCAACCGAGACTAAGGCGGCGGTAAGCGCCCCAATGTGTAAAAGCGAAAAACGTTTCATAGTTTTTCCTCCTGACAAGATTTAGGCGAATCCCTCCTTACCGGGATTTACGCGCCGCTGGTGCTTGGGCAGGTATCGTGCCAAATCGGCGGTGCCAGATCGTGCCATGTATACTGGTTCGGATTTAGGAGGATAACGATCATGCGTCGAGTGATCGTGTGCTTTGTATTCAGTCTTGCCGAATTTCTCCAGCCCCCGGCAGCACTCGCTCATCACGGTGGGGCGGAGTACGACCTGGGCAAGACCATCGAATTCAAGGCCAAACTCACCAAGGTCGACTTGATCAATCCACACGCGTGGCTGTATTTTGACGTCATCGAGAATGACGGGAAGGCTAGCCACCATCGGTGTGAGATGAGGTCCGTGCATGTGCTGCGGCGCTCAGGCTGGACCAAGGAGTTGTTTCCGGTTGGCCAGCAGATTACCATCGAAGCTTCGCCCAACCGTACCGATCCCGCTTCGTGTTACCTGCAAACGATCCTGACCGCGGACGGTACGCGTATGGACCGGTATGGGCAGTACGTCAAAGCGCCCCAGGGCGGTGTTCAGGAAGTCCGCGGCCCCATCGTCGCTCCGAAGGCCAGCCGGCCGCTGAGGCGTTCGACCGGCGAGCCGAATATCGCGGGCGACTGGGCGCCGGTACAACAGGTCATGGTCAACCCGCGTGGCACCGGCGGAGGATTGGTTTCGCTCAACACACTGGACCAATACAAATCCGGTGAGCGGCCCGCTAACGCCGGCGTCGGCAAAGGGAAGGGAAAAGGCGCCCCCCAAGGTCCCCGGCTCTATGGCGGGACCGAGCTGACCGAGGCTGGCGAAAAAGCGGCTGCGGATTTCAAACGCGAGGATACTCCGCGTTTCAAATGCCAGACCACCAGCATTCTGTTCGACTGGACTTTCGATGGACCGGTCGACCGTATTGCCCAGAACAAAGATACGATTGTGCTGGAGTACGGCCAGTTTGGGTTAAAGCGGACGATTTACCTGAACCAGAAGGAGCACCCGAGCAACATAAAACCGAGCCGCGCCGGCCACTCGATCGGACACTGGGAAGGCGACACGCTAGTGGTCGATACAGTTGGATTTCTACCAGGGTTTCTGAATACACCCGTGCGGAATAGCGACAAGCTGCGCGTCGTCGAGCGATTCTCCCTGGATCCTGGCACGATGGCGCTGACCCGAAACTATTCCGCCGAAGACCCCGTGTACTTGAAAGGCAAGTACACAGGCTCGGACACGGTCTTTGTTGCGGATGCACCATACAATCCCGGTAAATGCCAGGAATTGAACTTCATCGACTACTCGAAGCAACAGAAGCAGTAGGAGAACCCGTGGAAAAAAATAGCCGAACGAAATGTATCCTGCGGAGTAAAGGAATCGTGCCACCGTCGAGTGAAGGTCGTACCTAAAGGAGGTTATATGGAAGCAATCATTTCAAATCTGTTGAGTCGTTTTGAGAAAGGTGCTCTTTCGCGCAGGGGATTGATTCAGGGCCTTACGATGCTGGCCGCGGCGAGCGGCGCAGCCCAAGCGCAAACTCCGCAGGCGGGCATTAAGGCGGCGAAGATCGACCACATGAGCATTCAGGTTAGCGACCTGCCTCGCTCCATTGCCTTTTATCAAAAGATGTTCGGACTGACGATCGTCAGCGAAGACAAACCCAATGAAATCGTGCGTCTGGGAATCGGGATGAAAGCCCTGGTCTCTCTCCATCACAAAAGTCCTACCGGTGTGGTGGATCACTTTGCGATCGGGGTCGAGAACTTCAACAGAGAGGCGGTGACACGGGAGTTGAAGATGCGCGGGGCAACTCCGGAAAATAATCTGGACGCAGGATTTCACATCGTCGACCCCGAAGGAATCAGCGTGCAGATTGTCGGCGCTTGATAGACAGGTATGCGAGCGCGTAAGTTCTGGATATCGGGGCAGGTCCAAGGCGTCGGGTATCGCCAGTTCGCCGCGCGCGTCGCCCGGGAGTCTGGGCTGAAGGGCTGGGTTCGCAACTTATCGGATGGGCGCGTGGAAGCGTTCGCTACCGGTTCGGCACGTCTTCTGGAAGATTTCGAAGCGCGGCTCCGTCAAGGCCCTCCCGCCGGAGACGTACGCGGCGTCGAAGTGGAAGATGTCACGAAGGCCACGACAGCCGATGTTAGAATTGAAGGGTTTGACATCCGCTAACACGTCCGCCACCGGCATGAATCAACTGAAGAGCCTGATCCGCGAGATTCCCGACTATCCCAAGCCGGGCATACGCTTCTACGACATCACTACGCTGCTCAAACATCCCAGCGGATTGCGTGCGGTAATCGACGCGCTACGCGCCCATTTCGCCGGGCACGGCATTGATCGCGTGGTGGGGATCGAAGCGCGAGGATTCATTTTCGCGCCCGCGGTTGCCTACGCGCTGAGCGCAGGTTTCGTACCGATGCGCAAACCCAAAAAGCTCCCGGCGCCCACCGAACGCGTGGAGTACGCATTGGAATATGGAACCGACTCGGTGGAAGTCCACAAGGACGGCATCGAGCCCGGTCACAATGTTCTGATCGTGGACGATGTTCTCGCTACCGGCGGAACAGCGGCGGCCGCTGCCAAGTTAGTGGAAAAACTCGGCGGCAAAGTGGCCGGATTGAGTTTCGTCATCGAGCTGGATGGGCTGAAGGGCCGCGACAAGCTTCCCGGCTACGACGTGCAAACGCTCCTGCATTACTAGGCCCAAATTTTAATGCCGAGCCGGCGGGCGACCATCAAATCTCTCGCGAAGATCAACCTCGATCTGCGCGTGCTCAACCAGCGCCCCGATGGCTTCCACGAATTGCGGACGGTCTTTCAGACGATCTCCCTGGCGGATACGATCGACATTGAATACGAACCCACGCGGCGCACCAGCATTTCGATCGAGGATCCGCTCGCCATCCCCGGCAATCTGGTGGTGAAAGCGGCCCAAGCGGTGCTCGACGCCCTCAAGATCCATGCGCGCGTGCATTTTCGACTGCGGAAGAAAATCCCCATGGGCGGCGGACTCGGTGGCGGATCTTCCAATGCTGCTTCGATTTTGCTAACCCTTCCCGTGCTTATCGGACGGCCGCTGGACGTGCAGCAAATCGCAGCCGAGTTAGGCAGCGACGTGCCCTTCTTCCTGACCGGCGGCGCCGCGGTGGGCATCGGCAGGGGCACCGAAGTCTATGAAATACCAGACATAAAGCCCGAGCCCCTGTTGGTCATCTCCAGCGGACTGCATGTGGCCACCGGGCCCGCCTATCAGGCTCTGGGACGCGGTTTGACTGCCAGCGATTCGTCTAGTAAAATTAATGAGTTCCAGGCCTTTGTTCGAGTGTTGGCGAGTCGACACTCGGCAACGGCAGCAAGTCCGTTCAGCGCGAACGATTTCGAGGCGGTCGTTTTCCGCGAGTTTCCCCAGCTCCAGACTATCGTGCGAAAGCTGTCGCAGTTAGGCACGAGTCGGGGGCGGCCGGGCGTGAGGATGACCGGAAGCGGCTCGGCTATCTTCGCAGTATTTGGATCCCGTCCGGAACGGGATTGCGCAGAGGCAATTTTGAAAGGGGATCGGTTGTTCGCGAAATACCTGGTCATGCCAGGAGCGCTGGTAGACCGCCGTGGCTATCAAAAGCTGTGGCGGCGACAGTTACACCAGCATATGGGGGCTGATCAAAGTTTATGGCCGCCGCAAAGCCGGTACGCAAAATGAGGTTCAATCACTTCAAGGTCTTCTCGGGCAACGCCAATCCCGTGCTGGCGAAAGAGATCTGCTATGAACTCGGCTGCCAATTGGCCGTAGCCAATGTGAAGCAATTCTCGGACGGCGAAGTACACCTGCAGATCCAGGAAAACGTGCGCGGGGCGGATGTTTTCGTGGTCCAGCCTACGTGTCGGCCCGTAGACCATCATTTGATGGAAGTACTGCTGATGATGGACGCTCTGAAGCGGGCGTCGGCGGAGCGCATCACGGCAGTGCTACCCTACTATGGGTATGGAAGGCAGGATCGCAAGGATCGACCGCGTATGCCGATTTCGGCTCGCCTGGTCGCAAGCCTGATCGAGCGCGCCGGCGCGGATCGCGTTCTGGCGTTGGACCTGCACGCCGCCCAGATACAGGGGTTCTTCGATGTACCGGTGGATCATCTGTTTGCGGCCCCTGTGATGGTGGATTACTTTAGCGAGCTGGGCGGTGAAGGATTGACCGTGGTATCGCCGGACCCAGGCGGAGTGGAACGAGCCCGGGCCTTCGCCAAGCACATGGGTTCGCCGCTAGCGATTATCGATAAGCGGCGTCCTGATGTGAACGTAGCCGAGGTGATGCATATCATCGGCGATGTGAGCGGGCAGCATTGCCTGATTGTGGACGACTTAATCGACACGGCAGGAACGCTGGTGAAGACGACGGAGGCTTTGCTTAAGCAGGGCGCCAGAAGCGTCCGGGCATGCGCGACGCATGCGGTACTTTCGGGGCCGGCGGTGGATAGAATCGAGAGTTCGGAGATTACAGAAGTGGTGGTGACCAATTCCATCCCGTTGTGCGGGCAGGCGGACAATTGCAACCGCATCAAGCAGCTTTCGGTTGCGCCGCTGCTCGCCAAAGCGATCCAGTCGATCCACGAGGATGGGTCGGTCAGCACGTTATTTGTCTAAAGAGAAGAGAGAGTATGGCAAACGAAATTACGATCGCGGCCGAGCCGCGCAGTACACGCGGTAAGAATGAGGCTAGGCGGCTGCGAGCGGCTGGCTCGGCGCCGGCAGTGGTTTATGGGATCGGTAAGGACGCAGTGGCGGTTGCCGTCAATCCTAAAGAAATGGTCCGGATCCTGCGCAGCAAGACCGGTCACAACACCATTTTTCACCTGGCGATCAAGGACGGTGAAAACACGCCCGTCATGATCGTCGATTGGCAGCGAGATCCGGTCAAGGATACGATCCTGCACATCGACATGAAGCGGATCGACCTTAGCGTGCGGCTGGTGGTGAAGGTTCCCGTACACACCATCGGCGAGCCGGAAGGCGTCAAGCTCCAGGGCGGATTGCACGAAGTGATCACCCGCGAAATCGAAGTCGAGTGTCTGCCGAATGAGATTCCCGATGAGCTGACCATTGATGTTTCCAAGCTGACGATGGGCCAGGCGGTGCGTGCCAGCGATGTGCCACTGCCGGGATCGGTACGGCTCGTGAGCCCGGCGGAAGCCGTGATCTCGCACATCGTGGCGATGAAGGCGGAAGAGGTGGCAGCGCCGGTTCCGGGTGCGGAAGTGGCCCCGGCCGCCGTGGCCGAACCGGAAGTTATCAAAAAGGGCAAGAAGGAAGAGGAAGAAGAAGCCGCAGCCGACGACAAGAAGAAAAAGAAATAGGCAGCGGTCAGCCGGGCCATGCCGGACTCAGTCGAGTTTCTTGTCGTGGGGTTGGGGAATCCGGGCGAGGAATACCAGAATACGCCGCATAACCTGGGTTTTATGGTGATCGACCGGCTGGCGGAATCGAACGCGATTCGAGTTAGCCGGAAAGAAAATACCTCTTTAGTGGGGTTGGGCGCAGTTAGGGGCCGAAGCGTGGCACTGGCTAAGCCCCAGACGTATATGAATTTGAGCGGTCCGGCAGTACGAGGGCTGCTCGAGCGGTACGATTTGAAACCCGACCGCTTGATCGTGGTGTATGACGAGCTCGATTTGCCTTGGACCACGCTCCGGATCCGCATAAAGGGTTCGGCGGCGGGACACAACGGGGCCAAGAGCCTGATCGGCAGTTTGGGGACGAATGAGTTTACACGGGTTCGCATGGGGATTGATCGCATTGAAGATCTCCCCGGGAATCCGGTCAAGGGAGCGCAGTATGTGCTCGCGCCATTTAAGCGGGCACAAAAACAAGACGTGGAGGAGACGGTGGGCCGCGCAGCGGACGCCGTTGAATTCATAATCGCCGAGGGCGCCGCACAGGCCATGACGAAATATAATCGTCGCGCTCAAGGCTTAAATACAGAGGAAGAATGAGAGTCTACGAGGAGTTGTTCATCGTTAAGCCGGACGCGCCGGAAGAAGAAGTGGACGCGTATATCGGCCAGCTCAAAGAGCTGATCACCAACGGTAAAGGCACTGTGGATAAAGCCGACAAGTGGGGCACCCGCAAGCTGGCTTATCGCGTGCAGAAATACAACGAGGGCGTGTACGTGCTGATTCAATTCAGCTCCTCGCCCGAACTGGTCAAGGAAATCGAGCGCCGCATGCGCGTAACGGACATGGTGATCAAGTTCATCACCGTTCGCATCGACGAAAAGACCAAGAAGATCGAGAAGCGGAAGAAGCAGCGCGATAAGCGCGCCGCCCGCAAGCCTCCACCGCCGCCTATGGCGCCACCCATGCAGCCGGCCGGGTCATCACCTGCTGCGCCGGCAATGCCGGTACCCGCGGCACCAGCCGCGGCAGCACCCGGATTGCCGGAAGCGGGCGCGACCGTTGCCGCTGGGGAAAACAAGGAATCGTAAGAGGACAATATGGCGGAACAAAGAGGCGGAAGACCCATCAGCGGTTCATCGAGACCCACCGGCGGCGACAAAGCCATCGCGGGAAAGAAGCAGTATTTCCGGCGCAAGAAGCTGTGCCGGTTCTGCGTGGATAAAATCGATGACATCAACTACAAGGACGTGCGGCTGCTCGGTTCCTTCATCAGCGAGCGCGGAAAGATCACGCCGCGGCGGATTTCCGGAGTCTGCGCGCCGCACCAACGGCGGCTGGCGGAAGCAATCAAGCAGGCTCGCAACATCGCGCTAGTGCCGTTCGCGACGACGATATAAGTAAGCGAGACAGGTAATCACATGGAAATCATTCTGAGAGAAGACGTCGACAAACTGGGCCAGCGTGGCGATATGGTGAAGGTCACCGCAGGGTACGCGCGCAATTTCCTGCTGCCGCGGAACCTGGCCGTGGCGGCCACCGAATCGAATAAAAAGATCGTGGAACAGCAGCGGCAGGCGCACCTTCGCCGCGATGCCAAGCTTGTGACCGAAGCTCAGGATCTAGGCAAGATGATGGCCGCCGTGTCGGTGACCATCCATCAAAAGGCCGGCGAGAACGATCAGCTGTTCGGCTCGGTCAATTCCAACGACATTGCAGTCGCTCTTGAAAAACTGGGTTACAACATCGATCGTAAGAAGGTCCATCTGGAAGAACCCATCAAGACGCTGGGCGATTTCCAGGTCAACGTGCGCCTGCACAAGGACGTGTCCATCGACATCCCGGTGCACGTGGTGAAGGACGAGTAGCGGCACGCGGTGTCCGCCGCCAGTGCTCGGGAGTTGTTGCGCCAGGCCGCGCAAGGCCATGTAGGCGTCGACCGGCGCCTGATTCAATCCATTCTCGACGATTGTCTCAACAGGAGTCCTGAGGCCGAGCAGGAAGTTCTCGCGTTCGCGCGAGCCTCGCACGATAGCGATCGCATCGATCTTGATTCGCTGCTGGTGGACCTGTTCCATCATTGGGGCACACCTGAGGCGCTGGATTTTCTAATAGACGCCGTTCGGCGCACTCACGAAGATGTAAACGACGAACTGGTCCAAACGCTGCTGCCCTTCGGCGAGCGGGCAGTAGAACCTCTTCTTAAACTCTACGAAGAACTGGGCGAGGAGCAAGGCTCCGATATTGCATTTCTGCTCGCAGGGCTGCGCGTACACGACCCGCGTGTTCTGGCTGTGCTGCTCGATCGCTTGCAGTTTGACGCCGCCGATGGCGCGTTGTGCCTGGAGCTGTATCACGATCCCGCCGCCAGGCCCGCTCTCGAAACCATGCTGGCCGAGATACCCGCGGAGGAAATCGAACTTCGCCGCGATCTCCAGCATGCCCTCGAGCAACTGGGCCAGCCCGCGCCTCCTTATGAGCCCATACCCTTCGACATCATGGAGGAGTATCCGAAACGTCAGCTGCCGGCCTTCGAGGTTCTCAGCGAAGCGGAGCGGTTGCAACTATTCGATTCCGTCGATGCGGAGATTCGCGCCTCCGCGGCGCACAGTTTTTTCAACCAGGAGCTGGATCCTAAGACACGTGCCGCGCTACTCCGATTGGCGCAGTCCGATCCCGACGCCAAGGTTCGCGGTCGCGCCTGGGAATCGTTGGCCGACGCGATCGAGGATGCGGCTATCCGCAATGCGATGCTGGCGATCCTCACGGATACCTCGCAAGATATCGCCGAACGGGGCGGCGCCGCGGTTGGATTGTACGCGGTCGCCGACCGGGACGATGTAAGTCAAGCCCTCCAGGCGCTGTACGAAGAGGACGGCACAATCGCACGCGCCAAGGCTCTCGAATCGATGTGGCGATCACTATGGAAGCCCTACGCCCGCTTCTTTCCGCAGCATCTGGATGACGCGAATAAAGAAATCCTCCGGCAGGCGATACGCGGCGCTGGGTACTTTCAGCTGACGCACCACGCCGGCAAAATCGCCAGCTATTTCGACCGCGATGAAGATCTCGAAGACCTGCGCGAGGATGCGCTATTCGCCTATGCGCTGGCCATGCCGGGCGAGACCACCCGCGGCCGGATCCGCGGCATGCTGCGCAAGATCGACGCCAGTGCCCATTTGTCCACCAGCGAGGCGGAGCTGGTGATGTTCGCGCTCGATGAGCGGTTGCGGCTGGCCGGGCTGGAACCCGTTTTTGCCGCCGACGCGTCCGATGAACAGGACGAAGCGCCGCCTCCGCCTGCCCCTGCGCCGGCCGGCAAAGTAGGACGTAACGATCCCTGTCCATGCGGCAGCGGCAAGAAGTACAAAAAATGCCACGGCGCGTAACCCGGAACGGCGCACAACCCGTAGAATAGGTATAGTGACTGCCGGAAAAGCCGGACTTCTGCGTCAGTTGGGCTTGTTCAGCGCCACGGCGCTGGTAGTTTCCAACATGATCGGTACGGTGATTTTCACCGGAACCGGTTTTCTCGCAGGCCAGCTCGGCACCCCCAATCTAGTTCTTAGCATCTGGGTAGTGGGCGGTATCGTCGCGTTTCTCGGAGCCATCTGCTATTCCGAGCTGGGCATCAACTTCCCCAGTTCCGGCGGCGAATACGTATATCTGACCCGCGCCTTCGGCCCCACCTGGGGATTCATGACCGGCTGGGCGTCCTTCTTCGCCGGATTCTCGGCGCCCATCGCCGCGGCCGCCCTCGCTTTTTCGGAATACCTGGGACATTTCTTCCCTGCGTTGAGCCAGGAGAACGCTCGAGTGATCGCCGGCTCAGGAGAATGGCAAATCCGATTGGGAGGAGCGCAAGCCGTCGCCTGCGGATTGGTAGCCGTGTTCACCATACTGAACATTTTTGGTGTGCAACGGGTGGCGCGGGTGCAGAACGTTTTGACCGCCACGAAGGTCCTGGTGCTGCTGGCTTTCATCGTACTAGGATTCACCATGGGCAGCGGCAGCACCTCAAATTTCGCCATGACTGCCACACGCGACGTCTCCACCCCTCTGATCGCGCAGTTCGCGATTAGCCTGGTATGGGTCTACGTCGCTTATAGCGGATGGAACGCTGCGACATATGTAGCCGAGGAATTGCGACAACCAGCCAGGAACCTGCCGATGGCGTTGGGTATTGGGACGGCGCTAGTCACCGTATTGTATCTCCTCCTGAACCTGGTTTTTTTGTATGCGGCGCCGCTAGAGGATATGAAAGGCAAAGAAGCAGTCG
The DNA here is from genome assembly GCA_025980665.1 of Bryobacteraceae bacterium. Classification (GTDB taxonomy): domain Bacteria; phylum Acidobacteriota; class Terriglobia; order Bryobacterales; family Bryobacteraceae; genus Palsa-187. The sequence continues at coordinate 652 of JAICXC010000030.1, read as the reverse complement.
GCGCCTTCGCGGCCTCGCGGCTGTTCGGGCCGGAGATCGCGGGAATTTTTGCGGGATTGATGGCGCTCTCGCTGATGTCGACGGTGAACGCGATGGTGACCATCGGCCCGCGCGTATATTACGCGATGGCGGGCAACGGGGCATTCCCAGCGATCGCCGGGAAGGTGCATCCCCGCTTCCACACTCCTGTCGCCGCGATTGTCGCGCAAGCCATCTGCACGATGCTGATGACGCTGACGCCGTTCCCTCAATTGGTGGTCTACATCGGTATCACACTGAATTTCTTCACAGTGATGAGTGTGATCTCGATGTTCCTTTTCCGGCGGAGGCGGCCTGGCTGGCAAAAGTTACGCGTGGTGAGTTTTGCGTACCCCTTGTTCCCGGTGCTGTTCATCCTGGTAGGCACGTGGATGACGTATCAGGGTATCGTGCTGAAGCCATATATCGCGCTGGCGACAGGCATCACGCTGGGCACGGGAGCGCTGGTCTACCATCTCCGTCTGCGCTCACGAGGCTCTGGGAATCCAGTCGTCGAAACATACTAGTTTTACGCTGGCATCGTATAATCAAGTGAATGGCGCTATCGTCTAACGGTTAGGACGGAGCCCTCTCAAGGCTCAAATACGGGTTCGATTCCCGTTAGCGCTACCAT
>JAICXC010000193.1 GCA_025980665.1 Bryobacteraceae bacterium | reverse complement strand
AGAAGCCACGAAGACGTGGCGGCGAAATCATTGATCGATAGTATGTCCGTAACGCAACGACAAATAGGCCATGTCGAATTTAAACAGGCGGCTCAAGAAGCTCGAAGCGGTGATGCTCGATGACGTTGGCTTGGTGACGGGTCACCGCGATGGTGTTCCCGCGAGACTACCGATAATAGTAGTTATCGGGCGATAATGGACCGCGTGCAGCTGGGCAGTGGGCGACCCCTATAACGTCGACCGGCGTCGACGATTAAGAAAAATAATGGACGGGTTGCCGACAACCCGGACAGAATGACAATGACGCTTCCCATAACGCCGTTTCTGGCCAATGTACGAGTGCCCGACGATTCACTCGGAGCTTGGCACCAGGAGATTTACTCTAAACTAAGACCATGAAGTTCACAGTCCTTACTGTTGCTCTCGCTCTCTGCTACCTGCCTGCTCTGGCTGGCGAACCGGACGGCCTGACACTCCCACCCGGCTTTCATGCCACTGTTGTGACGGAAGGCCTCGGACCCGTACGCCATCTGGCCGTTCGCGCGAATGGCGACATCTACGTTTCCACGCCTAAGGACGGCGGTGGAATCATCGCGCTTCACCTCGACGCCAACCACAAGGCCGACAAGATCGAGCACTTCAGCAAGGTCGATGGCGGCACCGGTATCCGTTTCTACAACGGCGCTCTTTATGCCAGCTCTCAATCCGGCATCTATCGATTCACCTTCGGCGGCGATGCGCTGGTGCCGGCGAAAGAGCCTGAACTTATCGTGGATGGCATGCCGGTGGCCCACCCCGGCTTCAATCGTGTGAACCGACCGATTGCGTTTGACGGAAAAGGCAACCTGTTTGTTGCGCTCGACGCCTCCGGCAACTTCTGCGCCGACTCGCTCACTCCCCCCGGGGCGGCCCCGCCCAAGCCCGTTGGCCTGCAACCGTGTCCCGACCTCGCCACGCGCGCCGGCATCTGGCGTTTCAAGGCAAGCAGAGCCGGCCAGAAGTTCCCCGTCGATGGCGAGCATGTAGCCACTGGAATCCGCGATATGGACGCAGTCGACTGGTCCCCGGCCGACGGAAATCTCTATGCCATCATGCATGGCCGCGACAATTCGAATCGCCTTTGGCCCGATCTGATCAGCGCCGAAGAAGAAAACCACATCTCTGATGAGATGCATCGCGTCACCGTGGGGACCAACCTTGGTTGGCCGTATACCTACTATGATGGCGTGCGCAACCTGCGCCTGATCTCACCAGAATATGGCGGTGACGGAAAGAAGCTGGCGCCGTCAGGCATCTATTCCGACCCGGTGCTGACTTTCCATGACCGCCGCGCGGCACCCCTCGATCTACTTTTCTATTCCGGCAAAAGCTTCCCGCCCTCTTATCGGGGAGGTGCTTTCATCGTTCTGCATGGAACCGGCAACACGACCGGTTACAACGTGGTCTTCGTGCCGTTTGATCATCACGGGAAAGCTGGATCGCCGACTGTCTTCGCTGACGGCTTCGCGGCCTTCAACACATCCGGCGGCACTCGTAGTCCGGCGAAATATCGCCCGACCGGTGCCGCGGTTGGACCTGATGGAGCACTCTACATCTGCGATTCTGTGAAGGGACGAATCTGGCGTATCGTCTGGGGAAACTCACCGGGGGAGCGTTCAACCTCGGCTCAATAACGACGGCTTGACGGGGCCACTCGTACGAGGCTTGGGTTGGGTGACGCGAGCCACAAGTCGGCTTACGGGAAGTTGCGAGGTCACTTGGACGAGCAGTCGCCATCTCGTTGATTGCAGTATTCACAGACGGGCCCCGGACGGATGACGCACTACTCGTACAAAGCTCGGATCGGCCGTAACGCGGGCAAGAAGTCGGGTCTGGGAAGTTTCCCATGGTAGGGACCCATTCTGCCATCCCGCTGCGGTTAGGTCCTGAATGACGGCGTATCCGGAAGCTATCTCCACCTGGATCTCTTGGCGTGCCTTCCGATAATGGCGATTATCGGGTCGTCAGAAGCGCCGTTTCTGGCAATATCTCCTAGCGTTCCAGAGATGGCCCGCCTTGTGAATACCATCTCAATATCGGCACTACTTGTGGGTTGGCGGAAAGCCCGGATTGGCTGGCACGGGTTCACCGCGGAACGGTAGCTTGAGTTTTCGAGAGATCTCCGGCCAGAACTCGCGCAGTACATCGTAACCGATATCGAAGGCGAAGCCGTACCCGATCCGCCGCGCAGTGGCCGCTGTACCATGCTGGTTGCCTGGATGATAGACATTGCTCAATGCGGCAGAGCCCACGCTCCCCAGCCACTCAGAATAGTTGAACATGCGCGTTCCGTCTTCGCGTTGGGCCACGAACAGATGCCCAGCTGCATGAAGAAGACGCTTTCCGTCGCTGTCGTAGCCTAGACGGTAGTATCTTGGGTCTTCGAAGAAGATCGCTGGAAACGCGAAGTCCTTAAGAAACTTGTCAGATACGGAACCCGCGAGATCCGCTCCATAACGCCTGCCGTACCCTGCGGCGCCGTGCCCGAAGGTGGGATCTCGATTCGACGCTTGATCCATTCCCGCGTTGAATCCCGTGCCGATGAAGTTCACCGGATCAGTGGAATCCTTAACGAACAAAAGAAACTTATCGCCGAGTTCGAGAGAGCAGAACTTGACGCCTGGCTTGTACCGGGGTGGGTGCACGGACTTTCGCTCCAGTGCGCGCGCAAATAACCCGACAGTCTTTTTTAACGGACCGTCATAGTCACCGAGGCCCGGCAGCGGCGCCGGCTTGAGACACGGCACGGCAGGGTTCATCGCGGCCTCCTCCTGTGGCGGCGGTGAGCCTGGGAGGGATTGCGATGTAGGCGTCGGCAATTCCTGGCAGAACGTGAAATTGACAGCGGCAAGCCCGAGCACGCATGGAATTGCTATCGAACGCGCAAGTGCTGGGCTAACTAACGGCGCCGCTTTCAAGTCTGCTCTTCCTTTCCCCGTCCGGCGACCAAGAAGCCGTAACTGGGAAAATGAGGCTCTCCTACCGGCCCTAGACTCTGTTCTCAACTTGCAACAGTAGTTTTATTCTGTCTTAACATAGCCGCCTCCTGCCACCCATGAATCTGGCGGAAGTGTTGTACTTGGCAGACCCCGACGGCCGGAGCGCGTCAGCTGGCTTTAAACGTGGCGCGAGGTTTGCGATGGGATACTCGGACCTGACGGCTACTGAGGTTTTTCAGCCCGGACCTGCTTCAGCATGAACAAAAGCATTACGACGGGCGTTTCAGCAGCAATCCCGTGCAACAATCCTGGAAGCATGTGAACCAAGGATCCCGCGCGAGCACACAACACGCTTAAGGCAATCGGAAAACATAAACCGGACCAGCTTCCCCGCATAGTACAAACAAGCTGCGCCGCTCAAAGCCTTAGCGGTCGATGGAGCTGGCGAGTTGATGGGTTTTTTCAAACAATACCTGGAGATCGTCCAAAGCTTCCGGAGTGCCCTTCGTCAACTCCGCGGTAATCTTGTCTTGAGAGACCAACAGGTCTTCCAAGACTTTGCCGCCGTGCGCGTTCGGCATCCGACTCGCCATTTCGCGCGTACGGTTGAAAAACTGCCGGCTTGTTCCCGCCGCGAGCCCGTAATTCTTCTGGCTGGCCTGAACGAACGCCAGAGCTGCCAAATCGCGGAGTTGCGCGAAGGCGTTCTCTTGCCTCGCTACGGATAGGTCCGTTTCTAGGCGCTTCACCTTCAGATGCTGCGGGACGAAGCCGGCCAAGAAAACGCCGATCAGTAGCACGATGACGACGAGGACACGGTTCTTCACGCTGCGCGACCCCTCTTTCTGGGAGCACGCGCAGGTCCATCAACGATCCCGACGTCCCGCATGTGCAGCGATCGCACTGTTGCGTCGCAACCGCCTAACGGGAGAGCCGATAGCTTGATAACGGCCCCCATAGTCCGGTCACCTGCAATACCCATACGCAAGCGGCCACTACCACGACAACGTTCAGAATCGTCTTAATGCTGGAGGCCATAGGGATAAAACGATTGATTAGCCACAGCGCCACGCCCACGATGATCAGCGCGATGACGATATTTATCAAAGGCATATGTTCATGCTCCTCGCGGATATACGGGGCAATTCGTGATCCATTTGTTCGAAGTGGCCTTTTCCTTAGCGTCTCCGATTCGACGTTTGTCAAGAGCCTTCCGGCACTTGGGAGGGGGGACGGCGAGCCACCCAAACGCTTGTGCGACCCGCAAAGGTTGAGGGCGAGACCTCACTTCGCCCGCTGTCACTGGGTGAAATCACGCACTTCCATCGCTCGCATGGGGGATGGGTTGAAAAGTCAGGTCGCTTTTGGTAAGTGTTTTCCGCGATAGATGATGACCGGGACCCCCTATCGGCGTTTAGAACGGCTTGAAGCGCTCGCTGTCCCCCAGGACGAAGATCTTTCGGTGATCCAAGCGTATTATGTGGGTCCCGATGGAGAGGAGACTCCAGGAGCAGTGTTCAAGATCGACCCCGGCCTTGGACCGAACGACGGTCAACGAGGCTGCATCAGTCACGCTCGACGAAATCCCTACCGATAATAGTACTTAACGGGCAACTTCCCAGAACCCGACTTCTGGACAACAAATTCAGCGACGACGGCGGCTGCCCGAGAAGCTTCGTGTCGTTGTCGGCTTGGGCGCCTCGGCCGGCGGTTGGCCGGTACGCATCGATGCCAGAAACGCCTGCACATCCGTCACGAGGCCGATGGGCCGCGGCAGTGACGGCAGTTCGCGATATTGCACTTGAATCCCCAGTGCGCGCTCATAGTTGCGCACATCAGAGCGTTCGAGCGGAGTCACAAAGGTCCAGGAGGCGCCACGTGCGCCGGCGCGTCCCGTGCGTCCGACGCGATGAATGAAGTTTTCCGCCTCCTGCGGCAAATCGTAGTTCACGACATGCGCAATGTCATCCACATGAATCCCGCGCGCCGCCACGTCGGTCGCGACCAGTACACGGTAAGCACCATCTTTGAAGCCCTGCAGCGCTT
>JAICXC010000056.1 GCA_025980665.1 Bryobacteraceae bacterium | reverse complement strand
TGACCGTTTGATCGCCTTACCGCCTGTCTTATGGAACCTATTGAAATAATCGATTGGACACCTTTCCACATGACCGTTAGACTGGCACAGTAGTTCCTGTCTCAAAAGTTGCTTGCCAAGTTCCGCGAGCGACATTCTCTAAGATTCGTTTAAAGGCGGAAGCAGGCCGTTATCGGTTTGCCGCGAATCGGGATACGTGTATCAAAACAAAGCATAAGAGAGGAAATCATAACATGGAGAAAAAGCTTTCTTTATCCGGAAAACTAAAGCGACTAAGCGACCGCTTGCGGACACCGGAATGGCGTAAATACGGGCAGGTCCTGCTGATGGGCAAGTTCCTGGGCATCGCCTTGGTGTTCATTTTGGCCCTCTTCATGCACCCCGAGATGATGGGGATGGGAGCTCATGCTGCTGACCCCGAACTCAAGGGTAATGACATCGTCAACCCAATCAACACGGTATGGACGTTGGTCGCGGCGTTCCTGGTTTTCGGAATGCAGGTCGGCTTCACGATGCTCGAAGCCGGATTCTGCCGGTCGCGTGAAACCGTCAACGTGCTCATGGAGTGCGTGGTGGATACCTGCCTCTGCGGCCTGCTCTTCTACGCCTGGGGCTTTGCGTTCATGTTCAGCCACGGTAACGGCTTCATCGGTATGAACTGGTTCTTCCTCAAAGGCGCTCCGGCCACGTATGAGGGCACCGGCATCGCGTTTCTGGCGGTCTGGCTGTTCCAGTTTGCCTTCGCCGATACTTGCTCCACGATCACCTCGGGAGCCATGATCGGGCGCACGGCGTGGATCGGCGACCTGCTGTACAGCTTCGCGGTATCGGGCTTCATCTACCCGATCATTGGCCACTGGGCCTGGGGACCGGACGGCTTCCTGGCCGCCATGGGCCAACCCGGCTACTTCCTGCCTTGGGTCGGAACCAGCTTCCATGATTTCGCAGGCTCCACCGTTGTGCATACCATCGGCGGCTTCATCGCACTGGCCGGCGCTCTGGTTCTCGGTCCGCGCATGGGTCGCAGATTTAAGCGCGACGGAGGTGGGCCAATGATGCCTCACGATCTGACCATCGCGGCCTCGGGCGGGTTGCTGCTGTGGTTCGGCTGGTACGGGTTCAATCCCGGCAGCACTCTTTCCGCGATGGACTTCATCGGCATCGGACGGGTTGCGGCTAACACCACTCTGGCTGCTTGCGCGGCTGGATTGACGGCCATGATCTACGCATACATGCGCAGCAAGATCTGGGACGTCAGTTTCACCGTCAACGGCTTCCTTGCCGGCTTGGTGGCCATCACCTGTCCTTGCTACTGGGTCAGCCCGACGGGCGCCATCGCGCTAGGCGGTATCGCCGGCGTGATTGTCGTCATCGGGGTGGAAGTGCTCGAGTACCTGCGCATTGACGACCCGATTGGCGCAGTTCCTGTCCATGGCATGTGCGGAATCTGGGGGACTCTATCGCTGGGCTTGTTCGCGTCGGGTCAGTACGGGTCGACTGGTCCCTTTGCCCCCGACAATACGGCGCCGCTGGCCGGATTGTTCTACGGCGGCGGCATGACCGTCTTAAAAGCCCAGATCGTTGGCAGCGCGATTATCACGCTCTCGACGTTCGCCGTCGCCATGGTGGTGATGTTGACCATCAATGCAATGGGCCTGTTGCGCATTTCCCCGGAAGGTGAGCAGCACGGTCTGGATCTGCACGAGCACGGTATCTCGGCTTATCCCGAGTACGTGATCGCGTCGATTGGACGGCCGGGTGGAATGGCCCCCGAGCCACACAGTGCCCATGGAGTGTCCTCACTTTCGCCGAGCCCTAAGACGACCTAGGACGGACACACTATGATCGAACTGCAGCACCTAGAGACGTTCTGTGTCGTAACGGACACGAACAACTTTACGCGTGCTGCAGCCCGGCTGGGTTGCTCTCAATCGACAGTAACGATGCACATCAGGGCGCTTGAGCGCGAGTTAGGAGCGCCTCTGTTTGTGCGTGACCGTTCTTCCAAGACTGTTGTTCTGACAGAAGTAGGCAGGCGTATTTCCAGATACGCAGGACGGGTTTTGGCGCTCGTGAAAGAGGCAGAAACGGCCGTCCGGGGTGTTGCTTCGAGGAAGTGAGACGCTAACACGCGGCATCCTGTTGCCTGGAAACGGTGGGGGCGGACGCTTGAACCAGTCCGGGCTGGACCAAACGTATCACGTCCATCAAAACTTTCGATTAGCAGGAAGCCTTCCTCCGGCGCTAAGATGTTGAGTATGTTTTCTGAGGGCTGAAACGTCATTTTGGCCGACCCACGCGGGTTTATTACGCCCCTGGGCGCAAGCTCCCTCGCTAGTTTTTCTAACACAGTTTTTTACAAGTCACGGTATCAAGGAGATTCATGAACAACGGATACAGCGGTTTGCAAGACTTCCTGAAGCTACCCTACACGGAACTGGAAGAGTTGAACCTGAAGGCTAAGGACCAGCGCATGAAGCGCGTGGCGGTGGACAAGATCCAGGAAGAACGGCTGAAATATTTGACCGATGAGAAGCGGATCAAAGCCGTAACGCTGCTGTTCAGCGACCTGGAAGGCCGCCTGCACATGTTGGATTACGACAAGAAGTTCCTGCTAAAGAGTTGGGACAACTTGACCTTCGACGGATCCTCCATCCGAGGCTTCACGGCGCAAAAGGAAAGTGACCTTCGGCTAGGATTGGACTGGTCCGCATTCTATTGGGCGCCGGCCGATTATTTCGGACCCGGCAAGGTGCTCGTGTTCGGCGAAGTCATCGATAAGGATGGCAGTCCGTACTCAGCCGACATCCGTGGCGTGCTCAAGAAGTTTGCCCAGGATCAACATGCCAAGAACGATTACACGCTCAACGCGGCCAACGAAATCGAAGGCTTCCTGTTCAAGGGCGTGGACGCCGAGCGGCATTATTCGGAAACCGGCAAGTTCGAATACGTCAATACCGGTGGCTACTACCACTCGCTTCCTGGCGATCCGCTCCGCACATTCATCGACACCGCCGCGGAAGTACAGCGCGCGATGGGCTTCCAAAATGAGAAGGATCATCCGGAAGTGGCGCCCTCGCAGTTCGAGATTAACTACAGCTACGCCGAGGTGGTGGCGGCGGCCGATCACATCCAGCTTTACAAGCTGATTTGCCGCCAGGTGGCCACCAGCATGGGCCTGACCGCCAGCTTCCTTCCCAAGCCCGTCGTGGGCGTCAACGGAAGCGGCATGCACACCAACGTTTCGATCACCAAGGGCGGAAAGAACATCTTCTGGGATCCGAAAGGTGAGGAAAAGATCAGCAAGCAAGCCTGGGACTTTGTCGATCGCATTCTGACGGCCGGCAACGATATCTGCCTGCTGCTGAACCCCAGCGTCAACGCTTTCCGGCGTCTGGATCCGCACTTTGAAGCGCCCAACCAGATCATTGCTTCGGCGGTGGATCGCGGTTCGATGGTCCGGATCCCTATCGGCAACGAGCGTAGCGCGCGCGTCGAAGTCCGCTCGGTCGCTCCTGACGCGAACCCCTACATGGTCCTGTACTCGATCTTCAAGACCGGGATCGACGGCAAGATCGACAAGGTCAAAGGTCTCCGATCAGCCAAGCGCTATCTGCCCGACAACATTTACGACGCCATGGACAACTTCAACAAGTCCGAATGGATCACCAAGATCCTGGGCGAGGATGTGAAGGGCCGTTACGCTGATCTAAAGAAGGCGTCGGCCGATCGCTGCGCACGGCTGCTCGGCACCATCGTCAAGCCGCAGGAAGTGCAGTACCACCATGAGATTTACAATCAGTATCTCTGGAACCAATTCTAAAAATCGCGCACAACGCAGCGCCGCGTGAGCCGTCCTCAATCTTGGAACACGCCGCGCGCTGTTCGCTTCGCGCTTTAATCGCGAATAACGCAGCTAGTGTCAGGGGCCGGACATGTCCGGCCCTTTTTTTGCGCGATCATATTCACAAGGTGCATTCGGCTTCTATCCTCCAAATTAACGTTTCTCCAGGCGGCGTACCCAAGCGTCCCATCCCGGCCGGCGTGGTCACCTCGCTGGGCATTGCCGGCGACAAACAAGCGCATCCGCAGATCCACGGCGGACCGCGCCAGGCGATCCTGATCGTCACCTCCGAGGGCATCGATGAGCTCAAGGAACAAGGGTTTCCGCTGTATCATGGCGCACTCGGAGAAAATCTCACCACGCGCGGACTGGACCGGCGCTCGATGCGGATCGGTCAGCGCTACCGGATCGGCGAGGTTCTCCTCGAAATCACCAAAATCCGCGCACCTTGCGATACCTTGAATCCTTACGGTCCTGGAATTCAGAAGGCAGTCTATGATCAAGATGTGAAAGCCGGGAATTCTGCGTCGCCGCGATGGGGCTTGAGCGGATTCTATGCGTCGGTCCTGCGGGCAGGGACTATTCATCCCGGCGATCCCATTCAGTTGGTGGACGAAACCGCGTAGTTCCGTCATGCATCGCCTGTCGAATCTTCCCTACCGGGATCGCAAGCGCGCCACCCGCGAGCTGACCGCCCTCGCGCCGTTTCTTCCTCCGGCAGTTCAAAATCGCTTCGACCTGCTGCTCGCGAGCTCGCCCGCACCCGAACAGGGGCTGCATTACTTCACAAGGTTGCGCGAGCAGCACCCCGGCGCATTCGATCGCTTGACGCGTTCCGCGAACGGAATGCGCCATTTGGTGGCCGTCTTCACCTACAGTCGCTTTCTCGCCGAGGAAATTTTGGAGCATCCCGATTGGGCCGAGCAGCTCCTCGATCAAGTCGATTTGCAGCGGGTTCGCACTGTCGAGGATTTCCGGATACGACTGGAATATGCACTCCCCCCGGGCGTTCCGCCGCCCGTGGAGTTTGCGAAATTCAGGCGCCGCCAGATCCTGCGGATCATGATCCGGGATGTGATGGGCTTGGCCACCTTACCTGAGATCACCGGCGAGCTAACGGCCTTGGCCGACGTCATCGTGGAGTCCGCTTACAAGCGCATCTATCAGGACCTGGCGCTGCAGTATGGCCAGCCGCGATCTGATGGCGGCGAAGAATCTCATTTCGCCGTGATCGCGCTGGGGAAGATGGGCGCCGAGGAACTCAACTACAGCTCCGACATCGATCTGATGTTTCTGTATTCCGAAAACGGTCATACTAGCGGACCCGTAAGCATTTCCAACAAGGAATTCTTCAAGCGCGCGTCGAATCAACTCACTGGACTTCTTTCGGCTTATTCCGCCGAAGGGATGTGCTACCGGGTCGACTTGCGATTGCGCCCGGACGGAAGCTTGGGCGAGGTCTGCATATCAGTTGACGGTGCGCGAAATTATTACGAAAAGCGCGGGCGCGATTGGGAACTGCAGATGTTGATTAAGGCGCGGGTGGCGGCAGGCCATCGACCCACCGGTCGTGCATTGCTGGATTTCGCCGAACCCCTGATTTATTCCACCAGCCTGGACTTCTCGGCGATCGCGGAACTTTCAGCCACCCGCGAGCGCTTGAATGAAAAGCTTGCCGCGCAAAAGTCCGGACGATCCACGTCGCTTGGCCGGCCAGGAGGGCATGGCGGGATCGATGTGAAACTCGAGCGCGGCGGCATCCGCGACATCGAGTTCCTGGTCCAGTGTCTGCAGCGGCTGCACGGAGGCGCCGATCCCTGGGTCCGTCACGGCGGCACTATGCTGGCGCTCGCCCGGCTGCAGGACAAGGGCTATCTCACCGGCGCCGAGTACGGCCGCCTGGCCCAAGCCTATCAGTTCCTCCGCCACCTGGAACACCGCCTGCAATTCGACGAAGACCGTCAGACGCACCGGCTGCCCGAGGCAGCTCTGGAATTGATCGCGCGCCGCATGCCTGGCGGCACATCGGCCGAAGGGCTCCGGCGCGAGCTATACCACCACTTCGACGCGGTGCTCGAAATGTATGAGCGGGTGGTGACCTCCCGACCCGCCTCGGCGGCCAACCAGATCCAACAGGATGAACCCGCCGAGCAGGCCGGTGGCCGCCCGACGGCCTTTGTCATTCAAGCGCTCGATCAACGAGCGCCGGCTCTGGCGGCAGCGATCGCCCGCGCCGATCTTCATCGCGGGTATATCCCCTTCGAATATTTTCTGGAACGTCTTTCGAATGATCCCGCGCGTCTTGAACGTCTCAATTCCGAGCCGGAATTGACGGCCATCGCACTGGATCTGTTCGAGCACAGCCCGTATTTTGCCGAAGATCTGATTCGCCGGCCGGAATCGATGGATGAGCTGGCGCGCGCCTCCATTCCTTTGATTCAGGACGAACCGCCTCCGCACGATGCCACGGAACTGCGCCGCTGGTTCCGCCGTGCGATCTTGCGGATAGAAACTGAGAGCATCTGCCGATCGCATCCGATCTTCGAAACACTGGACAAAACTTCGAGACTCGCCGATATCGTGATCGCACGGGCGTACGAGATCGCCATCGGCGATGTGCGGTCGGTGAACCCGCCCGAAAATCCGGATTATCAACCCAAGAATCAAATGGCGGCCATCGCGCTGGGGCGGCTTGGAATGCGTGAGTTCGATCTGGGCTCGGACGCCGACTTGGTCTTCGTGCTGCCGGACTCCGATGCTTCGGAGATGGTCTTTTGGACTCGCGTAGCTGCTCGCTTGGTGCACCTCATTACTGCCTACACCGGCGAGGGCGTGCTATTTGCCGTGGACGAACGGCTACGCCCCAATGGCACTGCTGGACCTCTGGTGCAGACCGAAGGCGCCGTGATGGAATATTTCGCGCACGCCGCGGAAGCCTGGGAGGGAATTACCTACATGAAGTCGCTGGCCGTGGCCGGCGATCCGAAACGCGCCGAGCTCTTTCTACATGAGCTGCAACAGGTCGACTGGCGGCGGTACGGGCAGGGCGGACGTTCCAGAGCCGACCTGCGCGAGATGCGGGCGCGCCTGGAGAAAGAGCAGGGACCGTCGCGACCTTTGAAGGCTGGCCGCGGAGGCTACTACGACATCGATTTTCTCCTGATGTACCTGCGACTGAAAAGTGCGGGCGTGTTCTTTACCGTTCTCAACACCCCTGCTCGTATTGAAGTTCTGGAACAGATGGGCCACCTGAGCCGCCAGGACGCCCAATTCCTGAACGATGCGGCGACTTTCTATCGCGCGCTGGATCACGGCCTGCGCGTAATCACCGGACACGCCGAGAGCCGCCTGCCTGGTTCAGACGCACAGCTGGATGCTCTCAACGCCTTGCTGCGGCGCTGGACGCCAATTCCGCTCTTGGACTTGAGCAGGATTCGCGCGGAGACGCGCGCTGTGTTCGACCGGCTTTTTGGATAGGGTGTCAAAAAGAGAAAAACGGACTAGTTACTCTGTCTCCTCCCTGGCGATTCGCGATCGACCATGTACGTAACGCCGAACCGGCTATACGATCTGCAGAATCTGACAATTGCTGCGAAGCTTCTCCGCTCAAGCCTTTCTGCTTATCTATGGAGGTCGTGCAGGATAAGTAAACCTAGTCCAAAAAAGAAACTGCCTAGCAACAGGAAAAGCGCCCTGCCGCTGCCGCTCCATCCCGGTCCCGGGGCATCCCTTTTACCTGTGTCCATCGAGATCGTAGATACTTGTCCGGAAATCTAAACGCATAGAACGAGTGTAGGAAGCATCCGGTTGCCAGGAGCCACTGGAGCGCTAAGCCTAGTAGCCGATGCGATAAGGAATCCATTTTTAGTGGCACCCTTAACAAGAGTATAAGGTGGCGGCCCCAACCAAACTCGGGCGCTTGCCCACGAGTACCGCGTGAGCGACGTGGATGGTAAACATCCCACACCGCTCACGCTGGAAACTATCTGACTTAGCGCCGTTCTTCTTTTCGCTCTTCCTTGCCGTGCTCTTCCACCCGCTTGCGGCCGCCGTTGCGGTCGGCAGCGCGCTCACGCTCGGAACGCTCCCGGACCTCGTGATGTTCCTCTATACGTGGGGCCGGTCCAGCGCGCCGAATCGTATACGGATGGACGTAGGAGCCACGATTAACCCAATTGCGATGCCACTCGGCATTATTCACGAACACCGCGTGCGAGCCCCAGACAATGCGATTGCCGCCCCAGCCCCACGGCCCGAACGCGGGTCCAATCCCGATGCCGAAGCTGAAAGTGATTCCGCGGGAAACAACAAAGCCCGGCCTAGGCCGTGCGAACACGACGAGCGGATCGTAGTAAGGCACATAAATCACCGCCGGGTTCACGGGAGCGATCTCGATGTAGGGACCGTTACTGACTACAATCTGTCCGTTCGATCGGAGATAGCCGAAATCGCGCGCTTGGCGACGCTCTCGCTGCACAGCGTCCATCACATCCGGCCCTTGTGCCAGAAATGCATCGCCCAAATCGCGAGTCCAGTTCAGGTCGGAAGCCATCATGCCCAACACGGACGGGAAGGGTAGCAAGGCCTGAACGCTCGGGTCCCAGGGCAACTGATCTTCCTGGATATCGCGCGCCAACGCATCACCGGTTAGGTAATGATGTTCATCTGCCCAGCGTGCCGCATCGGGGATCTGGTCGGAGAACGTGGCCGCGGCCAGCACCTGTGCGAGCAGCGAATCCGGGTACAGCGCTACTCTCGCCACCAGACTGTCCAGTTGCTGAGGCGGAAACGACCGAAGCGGGGGCCCTTGCGCCAGAATCGGGATTGCCGCCAGCATGGCACAACTAAATACTATGAAACCTCGCATGAATTGCCTCCTGTGTTTGTTTTTAGTCAACGAATACTTCGGCATTACCGCCGGCGCCAATATCCGTTGTAATACCGGCGGCCGACGTATCGAGGTCCGACCCATACAGCTCCTGCGTAGGGTGGCCGGGCCCAGTATCCTGCCCGCCAGACGTAGCGCGGTCCTACGGGGTAATAGTAGCCGGCAACCCAAGAATATCCAGGGCCGGGACTTGGCGGATAATACGCCACTGGGGGCGGAGGCGGCGGGGGAGCTGCATAGTATCCGTAAGCTGGGCCGACACCAATTCCTATTGAAAAGTGCGCGGCAAACACGGAACTGCTCGCGGCCAGGAACACCAAAGCTAATAAACTCTTTTTCATGATCGGGTCCTCCTGCCACACGAAAAATGCATTTGGTTTGCCAAATCGCATGTGCAAGAAATTTTGGGGGTTAGAGGAGAGTCCCCAGTCGAACCGGTGGCTGATTTCCACCACCTGAGGCCGAACTTGGCCAGGAACTTTTATTCACGCGCCGCGATGCCTAACGCCTTCATTTTCCTGTATAGATGACTGCGTTCGAGCCCTAACATTTCCGCCGCGCGCGTGACATTGCCCTTGGCCTCTTCCAGCTTTTTGAGGATGTAATCGCGTTCTGCTGCTTCCCGCACTTCCTGCAAACTCCCGAAACGCTCCACGGGTTTGTAGAAGACCGCGCGGCGGGCACGATCGAGAGGAATATGACGCGCGTCAATGCGCGGCTGCGGATTCATGATGACGATCCGCTCCATCAAATTACGCAATTCGCGCACATTGCCCGGCCAGGGATACTCTTCGAGCACGCGCAGCGCTTCGTCCGTCAGGTCCTTGGGCTTGCGGCCATAGGCCGTGGTGAACTCGCGCAGAAAGTGATCCGCCAGCAGCGGAACGTCCTCGATCCGTTCGCGCAGCGGGGGCACATGAAAAGGGATCACATTCAGGCGATAGAACAAATCCTCGCGGAAATTTCCGCGCTCGATCTCTTCTTCCAGATTCTTGTTCGTCGACGCTACTACGCGCGCGTCGACCTGAACCGAGTCAGCCGCGCCCACCGGCTCGAAGCGCTGCTCTTCCAGGGCCCGCAGAACCTTGGCTTGAGTCTTCAGAGACATGTCCCCGACCTCATCCAGGAACAGCGTCCCACCGTGCGCTTTTTCTAGCTTGCCGGTCTTATCTTCTGCGGCGCCGGCAAAAGCGCCTTTGCGGTGGCCGAATAGCTCGCTCTCGATCATTTCTTCGGGAATCGCCGCGCAGTTCACTTCGACGAACGGCTCGCCTGCGCGGGAACTGGCGGCATGGATCGCATGGGCAATGAGCTCCTTGCCCGTTCCGCTCTCGCCGAAAATCAGGACGCGGCCGTTGGTGGCGGCCATCAACGTCAGTTGCTGGCGCAGCGCCTTCATCGGCACGCTTTCGCCGATGATGCGAGGGTCGTGGTCTCCACCCTCCTTCAGCCTCCTGAGTTCCAGCTCCAGCCGCCGCTGCTGCACGGCATTGTGGAGCACCACCATCACCTTCTCGATGGTCAGCGGCTTTTCGAGGAAATCGAAGGCCCCCAGTTTGGTCGCCTTGACGGCGGTCTCGATGGTGCCGTGCCCGGAAATCACCACTACCTCAGGACGGTCCACGAAGGGAATTTCCTGAATCCGCGCGAGCGTCTCCAAGCCGTCCATTGCGGGAAGCCACACGTCCAGCAGAACCACGTCGTAGGCGTGCCGCTGCAATTCCTCGATGCACTGTTCCCCGCTTTCTACGGCTTCACAGGTGCAGCCTTCGTCTTCCAGAACGCCGCGCAGGGAGGCCCTAATTCCCGGTTCGTCGTCTACAATCAGTACCCGCGTGTTCTTCACGCGCGGACCTCAGCCTCCGCCGGAATCGGGTCAAGGGTGCCCACCGGCACTTCAACGAAAAAACGAGTCCCCGCCGGCCGGTTATCTTCCACGCGAATACGCCCGCCATGCTCGCTCAAGATATGGCTGACAATGGCCAATCCCAGCCCCGTGCCCCGGCCTTTGGTTGAAAAATACGGCAAGAAGAGTTTTTCCTTGTCCCCGGCGGAGATTCCGCAACCTGTGTCGGCGATGAGCAGCTCCACCGAATCCGCGGAAGTCGCGCGCGTGATCACCATCAACCGCCGGACCATAGCATCGCGCATCGCTTCGGCCGCATTGTCCACCAGGTTGACCACCACGCGTTTGAACTGGTCGGGGTCCAAATTGACCCGGGGCAGGTCGGGCGCCAGATCCGCGCGCACGTCGATCCCATCCAGCCGGCCGTCGAAGATATCCAGGCCGTTGCGAACCACCGCGTTCAAATCGCAAGGAACCATTTGGGCCTTCGGGAATCGCGAGAATTGAGAAAATTCGTCGGCCAAAGTTTTGACCGATTCCACTTCGCGAGAAATAGTTGCTGCGCACTCCCTCAGGATCCGATGGGACTCCGCCGTGGAAGCGCCCCGATCCAACTGGCGCGCGATCCTCTCGGCCGACAGTGCGATCGGAGTGAGCGGATTCTTCAGCTCGTGCGCGATCCTCCGGGCTACTTCATGCCATGCCTCGGCTTTTTGGGCGCGCAGCATTTCACTGGTATCTTCCAGGACTACGACGTAGCCGGGCGCATCCGGCTCGTGCGCCGGCAACGCGGAGACTGTCAAAGCCAGATGCAGAACCTGGCCGGGCCGCTCGACATCCAACTGGCTTGCGGCCAGTCCAATGCGGCGAGCGCGTTTCATCAAGTAGCGAAGCTCAGCTGCATGCTCGGGTGGAAACAGATCCCCGAGAGTAGCGGCGCGCTCCACCTGATCGGCGGGGAACAGGCCGCGCAGCGCGCGATTCACACGCTGGATGCGGCCGCCGGATGTCAGCGAGATCACGCCTGTGGGAATGCTTTCGAGAATGGCTTCGGTAAAGCGGCGACGGCTCTCCAACTCGCGGCTGTTGACCTGCAGGCCGTCGATCATCTCATTGAATCCGCGCACCAGCGATGCCATTTCGTCGTTGGCGGGTACGTTCACGCGATGGCCCAGGTTGCCTTTCCGCACCTGGCTGGCCGCGTCCAGCAGCGCCGAAATAGGCACGCTGATTTGTTTGGCCAGTATCAGCGCGATCCAGGTCGCAACGAAGAGGATGAACAACGCAATTAAGACCTGGAACAAAAGGTATAGATAGCGCAGCGAACGGCGGTCGGCGGACAGTTGGTTGTACTTGCCCACATACGCCTGGATCTGCTGTTGCTTCTCCACGATGTCGACATGCGGGCGCACGCGAACCACCAGCGTTTCTTCAGCGCTAATCTGATCGTGAGATGTGAAGAGCGGAGCACCCGCGCTCGAAGCGCACAGGACGCGATTCCCCTGAGGCGTATCGATCCGCAATTCCTCGATCCGGTTCTCGCGGCACAGTTTGGCGAAGTCTGCGGTTCCGTTCTGGACCGCCGGTAGTGCGGCCAGCCAATGCGCCAGCGCATCTGCTCGCGATTGCACCTCTTCACCCAGCCCCACCGCGGCATCCCGCAACTGGATGTTCATGCCCTCCCCCGGCGCGCTGAACCATTTGTCGAGATTTCGATTCAAAACCGCGTAACTGAACACAAACAGAAACACTACCGGAAGCAAGCTCAGCGCCAGCGCGCCGAATACCAGCTTCGACCGGATGCGCGAGCCTTCTTGGTTGCGCTGCCGCTCCAGGTACAGTTTGACGGTCTCGCGGAACAGCCTGAAGCCAAGCGTCACCGTGAGCAAAAAAATTAGCGTGGAAACGGCCCAGAAGAGGAAGGTCTCGGCTGCGTTGGTGGGGCCGAACTCGCCGAACGTGAAGGAAACCTGCCACACCACCAGCGTGATCAAAATGGCCAGAATCACTAGGCCCGCGGCGAAAAGATGCCGTTTGCGCATCGGTATATCAATTATAGGGCGGGTGTCCAAGAAGCGTCGGTGTATCCTGGAGTTCTCTGCACTCGACAAAGATATGAGCCGCATTTCCTACGCGTTTCGCGCTTTCTTCTCCATCTTGTTCGGCGGCTCGCTGCCGTCCGACATTGCTCAGGCCTTCGGATACTCGAAAGCCATGCCGGTGAAAGCGCCACCGCCGCCTAAACCGCAGGCGGGACCCTCCGCCGGAGCTGTGCAGATCCTGGGGATCCTGCAACGCGAGGCCCGTCTGGTGGATTTTTTGATGGAAGACATCGGTCCTTACGCCGACGACCAGATCGGCGCGGCGGTCCGTGACGTGCACGCGCAGTCTCGCTTGGCGCTGGATCGCTACATGCGCCTCCAACCGGTGATTGACGGTGTCGAAGGCACCTTCACGAAAACCGAGGGTGTGGAGAAAGCCGCGCTCAAGTTCATCGGCAAGGTGCCGCCTAGCGGAACGGCCTCCGGCGGTGTATTGCGACACAAAGGCTGGAAGGCGGAAAAAGTGGATCTCCCTCCCACCGGACCCAATGACGTTCTCGCGCCCGCTGAGATCGAGATCGAATAGTCTCCATCCAATCCATGAACATCGGAATCGATCTGGGCACCACCAACTCGGCGCTCGCGTTCATCGACCCTGCACAAGCAGCGTCTGAAGACGCGCCCGCGATTCAGGTACTTGATATCCCGCAGTACGTCGCGCAGGGGCGAATCGAATCGCGCCGCACGCTGCCATCGTTTTTATACATAGCGGGGCCCGGGTCGGACCAGCAATTTACCGGTGTGTATGCTCGCGAACAAGGCGCGCTCGTTCCCACGCAAACGGTCCACTCCGCGAAGAGTTGGCTGTCTAACTCAGAGATCGATCGAACGGCGAAGATCCTGCCATGGGACGCGCAGGAGGCCGGCCGCCTGCTGTCGCCGGTGGAGGCTTCCACACGCATTTTGAAGCATCTGGCGGAAGCCTGGGCCGCTGCTCAAGGATCGCCGGTGGGCGAGCATCCAGTCGTTCTCACCGTGCCTGCCAGTTTCGACGAAGAAGCCCGCGAGCTTACAGTGATGGCCGCCCGCGAAGCGGGAATCGACAAGCTCACGCTGCTGGAAGAACCGGCAGCGGCATTCTATTCCTGGATCGCCAACGATCTTGCGCGCTCCCAGAAGAGTCTTTTTGACGGACAAAATGTCCTGGTGTGCGACGTCGGCGGAGGCACCAGCGATTTCACGCTGATCCGCGTCACCCGCGAAGGAGATCGCGTCGATTTCACCCGCACTGCCGTCGGCAAACACCTCCTGCTGGGCGGCGACAACCTGGATCTGACGCTGGCCTGGCTGGTGGAATCGAAGCTCGGCAAGCAGTTGTCCATCCGCCAGCGTACCGCCCTCCGCCGGCAGTGCGCCGCGGCTAAGGAGAAGCTTCTCTCGGATCCAAATCTCAAGAGCGTGGAAATCACGGTGCTAGGCGGCGGATCGTCCCTGGTTGGTGGCACGCTCAAGACTGATATCCTGCGGGAAGAAGTTCTGGAGCTGGCTTTGGACGGATTTCTGCCGGTCTGTGAGCTGACCGATAAACCGCAGGAGGACGCATCCAGCCCGTATCGCGAAGTGGGCCTGCCTCTGGTCGCCGATCCAGCCGTGACCCGTCATCTGGCGGCATTTCTCGAAAGCGCCGGCAACATCCGCCCCGACGCGATTCTGTTCAACGGTGGCTTCTTCATTCCCGAAGTCCTGCGCCAGCGCGTCGCGGACGTGATGGAGCACTGGTATGGCCACCGGCCCGTGATCTTCGAGAATCGCGATCTGGATCTGGCCGTAGCAGTCGGCGCTGCGTATTATTCTTACGTCCGCTCGACGGGCGCCGGACTGCTGGTTCGCGGCGGCCTTCCGCGTGCATACTTTATCGGTCTGGCGGGAAGTGATGGCGACGCTCTTCGAGCCATGTGCCTGGCGCCACGGGGCACCGAAGATGGATCTTCTATCGAGCTCGACCCTGGCAATCTGCAACTGGTCGCGAACAAGCCAGTGGCGTTCCGGCTGTACAGCTCGCGAACGCGGACGGAAGATCGCGCGGGCGATGTGATCACGTTTTCTCCAGAGGAGCAGAGCGAACTGCACCTGCATGCCCCCCTGCACGCAGTCCTGCGATTCGGCAAAGCAGGCGAGCGGCTCGTCCCGATCAAGCTCGGAGCGAAACTTACCGAGGTGGGTACGCTGGAAATCTGGGCCGAGTCGAAGACCTCGGAACACCGCTGGCGGCTGCAATTCGAGCTGCGCAAAGCGGCTGCGGCCCAAGGTTTGCAGAAGCCCGCGGCAGTGATCAGCGAAGAGGCGCTACGTTGCGCCGAGGTTCTCATCCCACAAGCATTTGCGCCGAAGGCGGTTTATATCAACGAGCCTGAAATGCCGCCGGAGCAGTTGCCGGCGCGCCTGGAGCAGACGCTTGGACTAGGCCGCAATTCCTGGCCCGTGTCGGCGATCCGCACCCTGGCCGACCGTATGTTGGAACTAGTCGATGGCCGTTCTAAGAGTGCGGCCCACGAGCTTCGCTGGTTGAATCTTTGCGGCTTCTGCCTGCGGCCGGGGTTCGGATTCCCGGGCGACGATTTCCGCATCGAGCAAGCTCGACGCGTGTACGCCTCCGGTCTGCAATTCCCGAATCAAATCCAGAACGAGATCGAATGGTGGATCTTTTGGGGCCGCGTTGCGGGCGGTTTGAACAAGAATCAGCAGACCGACGTCTTTCAGCGCCTGTCCCCAGTTTTGCTGCCGCGCGGGTCCAAGCGTCCGCGCGTGAATGCGAGCCTGCTGCGCGAGATGTGGCGCGCCGCTGCCAGCCTGGAGCTGCTGCCGATCCAGACCAAGACGCAGTTGGGCGACGAGTTGATGACGCGCATTCTTTCGGGCGAATTCGTGGATACGGGACTCTGGTGCCTGGCGCGACTGGGCGCGCGGAAGTTATTCTACGGTCCCATTAACCAGGTGCTGCCGCCCGCGACCGCCGCGCGCTGGGCTGAGCAATTACTGAAAGTTCCTAAAGCCAGCGACGCGATTGCCGCTCTGGCGCGACATACGGGCGATGCCACGCGCGATCTGCAGCCGTCCACCTTGAGCGTGGTCCGCCGGACCTTCCCGGACCTCGAACTGGACCGTGAGCCGCAGGATCATCTGGCGGCCATGGGCAGGATCTTCGGCGAGGATTTGCCGTCTGGTCTCGTGTTCCATGAATGAGCTCGCGCTAGTGGATCGCCTTCGCAAAATGAGGGGCGCCAGCGGTATCGGCAACGACTGCGCGGTTTTCCGGCCGAAGGCTACCGAAGACCTGCTGCTGAAGACCGACCAGCTCATTGAAGGCGTCCACTTCCAGAAGACTATGCGCGCGGAAACGATCGGCGAGCGAGCGCTGGCGCGCCCGCTGAGTGACATTGCGGCGGCGGGCGGGGACCCTCGCTGTTGCCTGGTAGCCTTGGCTGTGCCGCGTACAAAGTCCGAGCGATGGATTCTGTCATTTTTTCGCGGACTTTTAAATCTTGGGATGAAGACCGGGACCGTTCTAATGGGCGGAGATCTGGCGCATGACGACAAAGTGCATTGCAGCGTCATGGTCCTCGGCGCGGTCAAGCGCGGGAAAGCACTGACGCGCTCGGGCGCCCGTCCCGGCGACCAACTGTATGTGTCGGGAGCACTCGGCAAACCTTGGGGTCAGACCATCGAGCCTCGCCTGGCTCTCGGCCGCAAACTCTCGGGCCAAGCCACCGCGTGTATTGACCTCAGCGACGGTCTGGCACTCGATTTGCACCGGCTGTGCAAGGAATCCCGCGTGGCGGCACAAGTGGAGAGCGTTCCGATCGTGCGCGGAGTGAGCCTCGATCGTGCGCTCCATGGCGGCGAGGACTACGAGTTGCTATTCACGCTGCCGCCGCGCGTAAAGCCGCCTGCGGGTACCACGCTGATCGGGACGATTTTGCGCGGCACCGCTGGTGTCGTCTCGTTCGCGGGGAAAAAGCTTGCGCCCCGCGGCTACGACCACTTCACGTAACGTTATTCCGTCGGTGCGTAATATCCCGTGCGCCAGTGCGCCTTCACCGGAGGCAGACCCTTGGGAGGCACGATCTTTACTTCTATCACGTGATAACGCCCGTTGCGCTCCCGATTGCTCGGCACATAACCCAGCAGATACCGGTTACGCAGATCGATGCTGATCTTCTGGGCGATATCCGATAACCGATTACCTCGGCTGCGGAACATGCGCCCGCCGGTCTGTTCGGAAATGCTGCTCAGCACCCCGCCTGCATCTGTGTAGAGTGGATCCGCGAACACACCGATCGAGTAGATCAGGACATCGCTTTCCTTCACGACGTTCTTAATTTCCGTGGCGGTATACCGGCTATTGTTCTCGCCTCCATCGGAGATCACCACCAGGGCCTTGCGCTTCTTACTGGATTTCTTAATCTCGTGCAGTCCCAGGAATACCGCATCCAGCAGCGCCGTCGAGCCCTTGGTGTGCGTGAACAGGAGCTGATACGTGACTTTGCTCGGGTCGGGCGTAACTGGCACAACCAGTCGCGGCGCGCTGTCGAACTCCACCAGTGCGAACTCGTCTTCGGGATTCGCCGTCTTGAAAAACTCGGTCGCGGCCATGCGCTCTTCCCGCTCGGTGCCGCTCATGCTGCCGCTGGTGTCGAAGACCAATCCCACGGCTACCGGCTCATCTTCCATCGAGAAGCTGGTAATCACTTGCTCCACCTTGTCGTCGAAAACGCGGAAATTCTCTTTTTCGAGGCCGGATACGGGGCGGTTGTAGTTGTCGTTCACTGCCACCGGCACCAGCACTTCCGTCCGGTCGATACGCAGGTCGGATCGGGGGACGTCGTCCGGCGCCTTGGAAGCAGTCTTTTCTCGCGAGGGGATGATGACCTGAGCTAACGCCTGAAAAGGCCGGGTCAACGGCAGACTCAGCACAACTCCGGCCGCCAGCGCGACGATAAGCCGCAGCCTCATGCGTCTTATCTTACTTCGGAATGGACATCACGTAGTCGGTGATAGCTTTCAAGTCCTTCTCGTTAAACTTGTAGGCCGGCATCTCAGAGTTGGGCGATAGCTTGGGCGGATCGGCGAAGTGCGCGGCTACCCATGCTCGTGTTCGCCTCGCGGCCAGTCCGTTGAGTACGGGGGCCTGCTTCTCCCCCGATCCGTTCAGGGTATGACAGAAGGCGCATCCGTTAGCCTGATACACCATCGCACCCGCGATGGCCGCATCCGGAGGATTTTCCCAAGCCTCCAAAGTGCGGTCGTCCCGCTTGGTAACCAGCGCCACCAGGGCCTTCTTCTGAGCCGCAGTCAACGTGGAATCAGGCGAGTCCGGCGTGGGTTTCGTAAAATGCGCGATGAGCCATTCCGCGGGCTTCGTCGAGGGTTCTTTCGCCAGATCGGGGCCTACCGTCGTCCGCTCCAGGACATGGCATCGCGAACAGTTGTCCTTTTCGAAGAATCCAATGGCCGCGAGCTGTTCCGGCGGAAGCTCGCGCCATGCCTGTGGCGGCGTGAGTCCCGCGTTGGTATCCTCCATGCTCGGCTCGGTAGTCGCGACGGCGCGCTGAGTCAGGCCGGCCCATCCAATCAGCGCAAACACTGTGATCGCAATAGCGACCGTCCGCTGGCGGACCCGAATCGCCTTAGCGCGATCGAAGAAGGGCACCAGGAACAGTGCCACGATCGCGAGGTTCGGAAGAACCACCGCTCCCAGCACCTCGAGTTTGCCCGGAAAAAGTTTTAGCGCCTGGAATAGAAACAGAAAATACCATTCGGGCCGCGGAGTATACCGGGTATTGGTGGGATCCGCCATACTGCCTAGCCCCAACTGCGCGAACCTCGCAAAAAGCACCAGGATCATTACGTATCCGAACATCGCCACCGAGTCCTTGAACATCTGTTCGGGATAGAAGCGCTTCGTTGGTTTGGTAGCGTCGTCCGGCGCAGGTGTCACCCCGTGCCTGCGCACCAGGTACAGATGAAGGCCGATCAAGGCAAAGACGATGATCGGCAATATGATCACGTGGGCGGAATAGAAGCGGGCAAAAGTGATCGTGCCGATGGTCTCGTTTTCGGCTCCCAGCAGCCGCTGCAAATAAGGGCCCGCGCCCGGAGCCAATCCCATGATGTGCACGGTGACGGTGGTGCCCCAATATGCTTTGTTATCCCAGGGGAGCAGATAGCCGGTAAGCCCGAAAGCCAGCGTCAACAGGAGCAGGGCGCACCCTGCGATCCAGGTAGCCTCACGCGGTTTCTTGTAGGCGCCCCAGATAAAGACCTGAATCATGTGGAGCACCACCACCACGATCATGCAGCTTGCTCCCCAGTGGTGCAGGCCGCGAATCATCGGACCGGCGGTCAGCTCGGTCATGATGTAGCGAAGACTTGCGTGGGCTTCGGAAGGAGTCGGCCCATAGTTCAAAGCCAGGAGGACGCCGGTTACGGCCTGAATCAGGAACGCAAACAAAGCGACGCTGCCGAACACGTGCGGCCAGCTTGCCGAAGCCGGTATATCTTCATCCAGGAAATGTTGCAGCGCGGATGGCAGCCCAGTCCGCTCTTCCAACCAATCGCGTACGCCGTTAACCATCGCCAGTTAGGACCGCTTCACCTGAAGGCCGATCAGGAGCTTGCCTCCCTCCACTCGCGACACGTACCGATCCAGGGGCCGCGGCGCCGGGCCCGCCAGAACCTTGCCGTCCAACCCGAAGGCGGAATCATGGCATGGGCACAAAAATAAGCCTTGCTCGAATTCCCAGTGGTAAATGCAGCCCAGATGAGGACAGGCCGGGCTGAAGGCCACTGCGCTCTGGGGACCGTTTTTGACGACCCAAGTAGTTGTTTTTTCCTTGGTCGTCTTCCAACCATCCACGCGCGTGCGATGGTAGACGATCTCCTTAGGGACGCCGGTTTCTAGGTCCGCCAGGCTGGCGACCTCCACCATAGTCCCGGCCCCCGGCGATTTGGGCCGGAATAGCAGGTATACGGCGGCCGGAACGGCAACTATGGCCGTGGCGGCGGCGCCGAGCAGATTTACGAGTACCGCATGGAATTTCCTGCGGGTTGGTTGGTTCGATTGGTCCTGAAGCATGAGTTAATGAGTTTAAAGAGGTGTGGACCTTTAGGATAGTATACTCGGAACAACGTGTTGTTCCTCTACCCCTCCCTGATCACCCTCATTGCTGTGCTAAGCGCCGCCGCGGGCGTTTGGCTGACCTCATTCCAGGGGTTATCCCGCCGTCTGGTACCGTTCGGCGGAGGGGTCTTGCTGGGGGTGGCCCTGTTCTGGGTTCTGCCCGAAATGGCGGATTTTTTCACCTGGCAGGTCGCCATTTTGTGGCTCGGGGGCGGATTTCTTTTGTTGGCGGCGATCGACCGTTTTGTTCACCCGGTCTGTCCCGCCTGTTCCCCCTCCCATGAGCACGATCACTGCGCAACACGCCTGCACGGGTTCGCCGCGCCGCTGCTGGCTGCGGCGGCGCTGCACAGCGCCCTGGACGGATGGAGCGCGGCGGCGAGCCAAAATGCCGGTTTCAGCATGGCGCTCATCGGAGCTATCGCCGTGCACAAGATTCCCGAAGGGTTGGCCCTGGGAGTCATTGCGCGAGCGTCGCTTGGCTCACGGGCGGCGGCTTTGGCCTGGTGCGGCCTGGCGCAGATGGCGACTATCGGCGGCGCTGGTATTGAATCCGTGCTCGCTCCACATTTGAGCTCGCAGGGCCTGCACGTGTTGCTGGCGCTCGCGGGCGGTAGTTTCCTGTACTTGGGTGGGCACGCCGTACACGGCGAAATGCGCCGCAGCGGGACGCCAACACTGGTCCCGGCTTTGACCGGAGTGGCCGGGTCGAGCGTCCTGCGCTTATTCCTACGTTAGAGGTGCCCGCAAAACGGAGCGCGGCGGCATCGTTATGGATTGCGATAAGGGTGCCGCCGCTCCCTTTGCGCGCGCTTACTCCGATCTATTCTTCCATCGGCGGGCGACGACGATGCCAATCCGTCTGTTTCTGGAACAGATCCCCGATCGCGATCAACTGATTCTCGTAGAACGGCCGACCCAGTAGCGATATCCCCAATGGGAGTCCGTCCGCGAATCCGCAGGGCAGCGAAATAGCCGGCAACCCAGCCAGGTTCCCGCCCGGAATCAGACCACCGCGCGACTTGGTCGGTGGACCCAGCGCATCCAGTGGCTCCGCAACCTTGTTTGCAGGGCCTAGGCGTGTGGGCGCCAGCACCATGTCGCAGTTTAGGAACAGGTCGTGGAAAGCCGCTTTCACCAGCGATCGCACGCGCATCGCCCGCAAATATTCGGTGGAGGGCAAATCCAACATCGCCTTCAACCCGGCGATCTGGTGCGGGTCGGCCAACTGGTCCACTTTACCGCTGCGAATAAATTCCTCGAAGATCGACCCTGCTTCGCCTGCGATGATGGTGCCCACCAGTGCGCCGTAAGGAAACTCGGGAAGCTGGATTTCCTTCAGAGTCACACCCAGCGACTTGATCACTTCAAACGCGGCTCGAAACGCCGGCTGCGCGGACGGTTCTGCCCCGTCCTCGAAGTCGACCGGCATGTATCCGATGGTGATATCGGCGGGCTTGCGCGCGTATTTCGGATTGTAATTGAAGCTGCGGCCGGCCGATCCAGGATCCTGCAGGTCCACGCCAGCGATTTCGTGCAGCACCAGCCCACAATCTTCCGCCGAGCGGCATAGGGGGCCCAACTTGTCGAGCGTCCAGGAAAGCGCCATCGCTCCCTGGCGGCTGACCAGACCATAGGTCGGACGCAGGCCGGTCAAACCGCAGAACGCGGACGGCGTTAAAATCGACCCGGAAGTTTCCGATCCGATCGCGAACGTGACTAAGCCGGCCGCGACAGCCGCGCCCGGGCCACTCGACGACCCGCCGCTCCACCGTGTGCGATCCCAAGGGTTCAGCCCCGGCCCGGTAAGCGACGCGGCTGCCGTGCGGTAATCGCCGCCCCCGGCCAGTTCCACCATCGACAGCTTGGCGATCAGGATCGCGCCTACCTTGTCGAGTCTTTCGATCACGTGGGCGTCGTAATCGAACACCTGTGTGGCAAAAGGCTTCGCGCCCCAAGTGGTCGGCTGCTTTTTAACCGCCAGGAGGTCTTTGACGCCGTAAGGAATGCCTTGCAGCGCACCACGGGTTCGATCGCGTTTCAGCTCACGATCGACGTCCTTCGCTTTAGTTATGGCGTCTTTGCGCAGCGAGAGTGCCAGTGCGTTGTAGCGGGGGCCGATTCGCTCCATGCGGTCGCAGAAGGCCTGGGTCAGTTCGTGACAGGAGAATTCCTTGGCGCGCAGCTTCGCGTTCAGCTCGCTAATGCTGTTAAAGAAGATGTCCGGGGGGATTTCAGCCACAGCTTAAGCCTTGAATTGGAATGCGGGCTCGGTAGTCATCGGCAAGGGAACCCTGGCGATGATCTGCGCCGCGGTGCGCCGCGCAGACCGGGCGCTTTCCAGTTCAGTGTTGCCGGACTGCTCCGTCGTCGGCGGCGGCGGAGCCTGGGCAGCCGCCGTGCCCGCGAGAATCACACCGGCCAGCTGGCGTCTGGAAATATCCATGCGCCCATTATAGGTTGTAATGCGCGGTTCAGGTCTCAAGAGCCGGCCAGCCTGTATTGCATCCCGGCTATTTCTTCTGTACAGTGGAACAAATGCAGCGGCACAACTCTCTCGGTGAATTCGAACTGATGGTTCTGCTGGCTTTGATCCGTCTGGGCGACGATGCTTATGGCGTAACGATCTCTCGCGAAATCGAAGGGTGCAGCGGACGCGAAGTGGCTCTCGGTAGCGTCTACGCCGCCCTCGACAGGCTCGAAGAGAAGGGTATGGTGAGATCGAAACTCGGCGATCCCACCGCATCCCGCGGCGGCCGGGCCAAGCGCTATTTCCACATAACTCAGCACGGGCTGCGCGAGGTGCGGGAAGCGCAGCGGGTCCTCGTGAGCCTGTGGCGTGGGCTGCCAGCACTGGAAGGCGGAAAAGCATGAAACGTCCGAAACCTCCCGTACTCGCAACTTGGCTGCTGAAGCGTTCGGGCATCGCGGATGGGAATGCACCGCTTGCTGGCGATCTGCTCGAGGAATTTGAGACTGGCAGATCCGCGGCGTGGTATTGGCGTCAGACCTTCATGGCGATCGCAACGGGCGTGTATCGGAACGCCTGGGTCGCCCGGCGCTACCTGGGCGCCTTCTCCATCGGGTATGCGGCACAAGCTGGTTGTCGCATTTGCTGTGGCGCAATTCCTGGCCGTCCACATTGCACGGAATCGCTTTTACGACCTTAGCCGTCGTGATGGCGATCTTACTGTTGGGCATACTGAGTCGCCCCTTGTGGAGGCCTCGGGATAGGAAGGATCACGGGTCCAATTTGCCGACAGTGGATAGCTTCCTCGAGTTCACCCTTTACGCAGTCGTCGCCTGCGGCTCCTATCTGATGATGTATTGCCTGGTGGCACTCCTGTGGCGGCAGTCTTTGCGCGAATGGGCTTTTACCGAGTCGATATGGTTCTTGAGGTTTATCGTGCCCGACCTGACGCGCCGTCCGCGAAGTCAGGCGTGAGCTACTTGATCCCGAGCTGCCAGAGCTTCCAGGGCAGCCTGCTCCATCACGGCCTTTGGTGGACGCTCACCCGTGAAAATCTCGAACTGCCTCCCGGCCTGCTCCAGGAACATTTCGATCCCGGCGATCACTTCTGCACCCTGATCCTTCGCCTTCCGCAGCAGCATCGTCTCCCTGGGCGTGTACACCATGTCGAACACCAGTTTCGACGGAATCCGTCCGTCGAAGAAACACTTCTCGACATGGGGGGCCATGCCGAGCGGCGTCGCATGCACCAAGGCGTCAAACGTTCGGGCCGCCGCCTGGTCGCGCGAAAGCGCTTCCGCCCCGCAGGTGGAAGCGAGCGCACGAACACGATCTAAATTCCGGCCCGTCACCGCCAGCTTGGTACCCGCCGCCGCCAGCGCGAACACAGCCCCCCTCGCCGCGCCGCCGTTGCCCACCACCAGGACCGAGGATTTATTCAAGCGCACGTGCCGCTCGAGCGGCGACGTGACACCGGGAGCATCCGTATTCGCGCCCCGCCACTTACCGGCTTTGCGCCAGACCGTGTTCACCGCTCCGATGCGGCGCGCCACCGGATCCACCCAGTCCAGATAGCGCAGGATCTTTTGCTTATGTGGGATGGTCACGCTGAAGCCTGCCAAGGGCAGCTCGTCGGCCATCACGAAGAAATCCTTGAGCTGTCCCGGATGGACCAGGAATGGGAGATAAACCGCATCGACGCGCCGCGCCTGGAATGCCCGGTTGTGTACCGCCGGCGAGATGGAATGGCCCACCGGGTCGGCGATCACCCCGTAGATTTTTCCGTCGCGCGCGAGTTTCCCCACGCGATACATGCCCCGCAGCTTTTTCGCGCTCACTTGTCCCGACGCGGTTCCCCCGGCCATATTCGGCGCGGCATATGTGTACAAACCCCCGAACGCGGGCGAGAGCACGCGCGTGGGGAAACCAGTTTCTCCCATCGCCAGCAGCACGGTCGGGATCTTCGGATGCGAGCGCGCCAGAGACAGCACGCGCGAATTGTCGGACGGCTTGCGCGCCGTGGTCACGATTTTATAGGCGTGTGCCGGGATCGCCGCCATGCGCCGCAGCACCGATTCCAAACGCGGTGGAGTGCCTCCGTAATTGTGATAGGAAAGCACCAGGTAGGCTTCCGAGCGCAGGTGCGCCAGGTGATTCTCGCAGTTCTCCGCGCTCTCAATTTCGATATCCAGAGCCTGGGCTCCGGCTTCGTGCGCGGCTTCCAGGATCTTGATCTGTTCTTCAATGCTGCCGGTGAAACGTCCCTGGTTCTGGCGCCGTCGGCAGGTGGCGAGAATCGTGCAATCCGGATAGCGGGTTAGAAACTTCCGCACCGCTCCGACGCCGCGTTCCGGAGAAGCCAGGTAGTCCAGGCGAAATTCCAGAAACCGTTCTCCGCTGTCGTATTCGGCACGGGCAT
The DNA here is from genome assembly GCA_025980665.1 of Bryobacteraceae bacterium. Taxonomy (GTDB): domain Bacteria; phylum Acidobacteriota; class Terriglobia; order Bryobacterales; family Bryobacteraceae; genus Palsa-187. Next base: position 8,387 of record JAICXC010000056.1, on the reverse strand, counting down.
GCGCGAGCAGGGACTCTACGTCGGGGAAACCCAGCGCGATGCAGATGCTCGGGAAGATAGTCTTTTGTCCCATGCGAGCGACAGAACAGCATATCATGCCGCCTGTGTATCGCGTCCGCCAGGAACGCCATTGGAATACCGAAGTCAGCGGATTCACTCACATACGGAACCGCCGACCCGTCGAGATGGGCGTCCAACGGGGGGAGGCTCAGGACCCGGATGGCTGGTAAATAAACAGGTCTCGTTCGAAGGGTCCGGAGATGTGCTTTACCAGCCGGTAGTGCTCGCGAATAGCCATCCGCTGGCTGGCCGGAAGAATGATGAATTCGAGAAAGGGGGTTTGTGGAGGTTGGGAAACGTCCTCCTCCAGGATGATTGCCGAGAAAGCCCCCCGAATCAAATCCCGGCGAACGGGCTCGGGATCCACCGCGCCGGCATGCACCAGGAGCCCATAAATCAAGGGTTCCACATCCAGTCGCTGGCGCAGGTTTACCATGCTGCCGTAATTGGAAGACAATACCAGTCCGCCCGATGGCTGCACGTAAGGACGCAGCTCTTCCAGTTGCGCGCGTGCCACCAGTTCACCCGCGACGCGCGAAGTCACCAGGTTCGGCAGGACGCGATAACCGTTGACAATGTGAATCGCCAGCGGCAGCACCAGCAGCGTGATCCAGCGCTTACTGCCGGCAAAATATAATGGCAGGAAATCCAATAGATGGAGCCCAACAGCGGCGCACACGGCCAGCACCACCGTCATCTCCAACTGATAATTGGTGTCGGAACCGACCTTGCCGCAAGTGGCGAGAAAGACAGCAGCGGCACAGGCTGCATATAGGCACAAAGGGCGGCTACGTCCGCCGGCGAGCCGCCGGAAGGAGAGGACAGCCATGAGCAACAAACAGCCGGACAACATGCCGACATATTGGAGTTGCGCCTCAAATTTCCACCAGCTCAGCGGGTTCATGTTCGCTTGCACGGTATCTTGCAAGAGACGCCCGTGAAGCGCGGCGTTCAACGACAGAACCAGCGCGCCGCCACCACCTCCGACGACAGCCGCAAAAAGCAGCGCCTTCTTACGATCCTGCGGAAAAAGCGATAGGAAGATAGCCGCGGGCGCCGCGATTGAGGTCTGTTTTGTGAACAGAGCGAGTAGCGCAAAAAGTGCTGCCCATGACAGCGCCGGTTCGCCTCGCACATAGTAACGGGAGAAGTGGTAGAAGGCCAGTGCGGCGAAGGAAACGGCCAGAATGTCCACTTGTCCGGTGACGCTCCACAAAAACATCAGCGGGCTCGAAGCGACCAGAAGCGCGGCTATCCAGGCGACGATATGGTCTTCTGTGTAGAGCAAAACCATACGCCGGCAAGTGCCGATTAGCACCAGGAACGCTGTCATGGTGATCAGACGGCCGCTAGCGAACGCCGGCACTCCGAGCCGAATCAGCCCTGCCTCGAGCCAATAGAAAATAGGCATATAGCCGGCCACGGTGTAGGGGTAATGATTCAGATCGTAGTAGAGGGTCCCGCTATGTTCCAGCATGAGCGACTGCGCGGCGACGACGGACTCAGCCGTGGAGAACTCATTCCGCGCCCAAAGCATGACACCACAGGAAATCAGAATGGCAGCGGCGGTCAGAATCGAGGCTGCCCAGAGGCCCCGGCGGAACCAGATTTCAGTCGCTGCCGCCCTTGACGGCAAAATTGAGTTCGCGATGGAGGTGGGCATGGGCAAGATCTACAGAGATGTCGAAGGCCGCACGCTGCTGGTGGCTTCCTGCCGCCGCCCACGCCGCTCGCCCTTCCAGCGAATGCGCGCCGCGCTTTGCAGACCGACCCGGTAGCTCAGAACCAGTACGATCATCCGCAGCCCCAGTTTGAACGCCTTCCACAAATCTCCGGTTACGCTGGATTCGCCCACGCGGCGATGGTAGTTCACCGGGATCTCAATAAACGGAATCCCGTGCGCGATCACTTCCATCAGCAGTTGTGGCCCGAAGTGCGAGCCGCCGATCGTGAGATGTGGCCGGATTGTGCGTAGCGCCTCGCGGTGAAAGAGGCGATAAGTACAGCCCATGTCCGTCAGGATGGTGGTATTGAAAAGTAGCTCCGTCATCTTCGCCACCGCCCAGTTTCCCCAGCGCAGGAACGGTCCCATGTTGGCGCCTGCCCAAATGAACTCGCGGCTGGTCCGTGTGCCGAAGACAACCTGCACGTCATCGGAATACGCCAGGAGTTTCAGCAGGTCGTGGCCGCTGAAAGTTCCGTCCGGTTCGGCCAGCACAATAAGATCCGCGCGGCAGTTGTCGATGCCGCAGAGCAGCGCGTGTCCATAACCCTGGCGGCGCTCAAACAGTTCCCGCGCGCCCGATCCAGCGATCTCTTCTGAAGTTCCCGCGGCGGCGTTATTGTTGACGACGATCACCTCGTCGGCCAAGCCTTCCTGCTGGAAGTCGACGGCCGCAGCCCGGATCGAGTCTTTTTCGTTATAGGTCGGCAGGATCACTGCGACGGTCTTACCGCGCCACATATCTCCCGACAGATCGGCAGAAAAGGTTCCGAATGTTAACGACTGGCTACAACCAGGAATTGGCCCGCCAAAGGCCTGTACGGCAATGCAAGATACAGACTTACCAGCCATTCCGCGGTGGGCAGTCGCGACTTCATGGTGAACGGAGTAAAGCGCGGTTCAGCGTGCTCAATTCGCCAGCCGAGTGATCGCAGGAAGTCCCCAAACCCCGCGTCGGTGTACGCCGTGCGATGCGTATAATCGTCAAAGTATCGCCGCGGTTCCAGCCGGAAGTTCGGTTGAATTGCAATGAATCGCCCGCCCGGCTTCAGTTTGCGCTGGACCTGCGCCAGAATCTGCGCGCCCTCTTCCAGCGTGAAATGTTCAAGAAAATTGGATGCGAATACCGTCCCGAGACTTGCGTCGGGGATCGCCCAGGAATCGAGCGCGGACTGAAAAAGAGCCTTCACTAAGGGATCCCAATGCTCGGCCAGCGCGGGGTTCTGATCCAGAGCCCATTTGGAAGACGCTTGTATCTCGTGCGTGAACTCGCCGTAACCGGCTCCCAGTTCGAGAAGCGGCTGGGATGCATCCACCCATCGCTGCAGATAACGCGCGATAGCGCGCCACACTGCCACTCGCCGGGGATCGTACGGAAATCGAATGTTGTGATACTCGGCCTGATCTAGAATGGGGACCGCCTTCATTACATAGCCTCCCGGCTTAACGGCTGGTACACATAAGCGTCCAGGAACGGCCCTGGCACCTGCCGGACCAGGCGATAGTGCCTGCGCACTTCATCCAACTGGCTGGCGGGCAGTGTTCCGATCTCGCCGTCCTTGAATTGTTGGGGCTGAAACACATCTTCGCTCAGGATGACCGTCGAAAATGCGCCCCGCGCGAGATCGCGGCGAACCGGCTCAGGATCGACCACATGAGCCGATACCAGCAGTTTGTAGATGAGCGGCTCGACGTCCATTCTTTCGCGCAGTCGCACCATAGCGTTGAAGTCCGTGCACAGAACCAAACCGCCGGACGGCTGGACATAGGGCCGCAGCTGTTCGATCTGTGCCCGGAACATCTTCTCCTTCATTAGCCTGGCCAGCAAAGTATTGGCGGAGACGCGGTAGCCGATTGCCATGTGCAGCGCCAACGGGATCAGAAGCAATGTGATCCAGCTTTTGCTGCGCTCAAAGTAGAGCTCGAAAAACTTCATTCGGTGCAAGCCAATGGCCGCGCACACCGCCAGCAGAAGTGTTGACTCCATCTGATAATTGGTATCCGATCCGATTTTCGCTGCGGTTCCCAGGAAGACCAGCACCGCCAGAATCAGGTAAACGAATGGTGCGAGAGCGTGCCCGCGAAGCATGCGGCCGAAGGAGACCACCAAGGTCGCGAGCAACCCGAACGAGATCGAAACGAAATAGCGGAACTGCGTAAAGAACTGAGCGGCACGGAAAGGATTTATGTTGGCGAACAGCGTGTTCGCCAGGAACCGGCCCTGAAGCGCAATATTGATGGCCAGCACGAATGCACCCACGCCTGCTCCGAAAATCACGCCGAACCACAGGGCCTTTTTGCGGTCCCTCATCAATAGGAGAACAAACATCGCGGCGGGCGCGGCCAGCATGGTCTGTTTCGTGAACAGCGCCAGCGCGCCGCATAGACCCGCGATCCACAGCGACGGCTCTCCCCGGACGTGATACCGCGAGTACTGATAAAACGCCATGAGCGCAAAGAATGCAGCCAGGGTGTCCACCTGACCAGTGGTCCCCCACGATCCCAGCAGTGAGCTCGATGCCGCGGCCAGCGACGCAACCCAGGCGGCGTTGCGGTCGCCGGTGTACAGAAGCACGATCCGTCCGCATAACACGATCAATCCGCACAAGGCCGCGAAACTGATGCAGCGGCCCGCGAGGGCTGCCGAGAATCCGGCCCGGATCAATCCGGACTCAAGCCAGTAGAACAACGGCATGTAGGCGCACACCGTGAAGGGATAATGCTTCAGGTCATAATAAAGCGTTCCATCGTGTACCAGCATCAGAGACTGCGCCGCCACCACTGATTCCGGCGGAGACAGTTCGTTGACAGCCCACAGCATGGTGGCGACGTAACACAGCAGCACGATGGCTGCCAGCGCCGAAGCCACCCATAAACCTCGCCGGAACCCTCGCTCCACGGGCGAGGCCGGGCAGGTTGCCGCACGCGCGGCTGGGAACGCAGTTGTGGACGCAACAGCCATTGCTTCCTATAGGTTCGGCAGAAATCCGTCGATACTCCAGAGTGGTGAATGTCCGGTGAATTTCGCCTCGCGCCCGCTCGTATTTCTCTTCGTGTTGTTGTCACTGGCGCCCTCCGCGCTGTTCCTATTGCGGCATAGCGACCTTCCGAGCTTTGGGGATCTGCACGACGACAGCCTCTACTACGTCTCCGCTAAATCGCTGGCGGACGGCGGCGGCTACCGCATCGAAAGTCTTCCCGGGGAACCATCGCAGACCAAGTATCCGCCGCTTTACCCGTTACTGCTCTCTGTCGCCTGGCGGATGAATCCCGAGTTCATGCAGAACCTGCCCAGCGCCGCATGGATCTCCTGGTTGGCCTTCCCCGCCATCATGCTTCAACTGGTGTGGGTCTTTCCGCGCTTGGGAATCGCGGACCGGCGTGCCTGGATGCTGATGCTGCTGGTCGCCGTAAATCCGTACATGCTGGTGTTCAGCTCAACGCTGGTATCCGAGCTTACGTATACGGCGCTGATGCTCGCGGCGATGCTGCTCACCGAACGCGCGACTCGAGCCAGTGCGATTGCCGCGGGGACAGTGGCAGGACTGGCATATCTGACACGCTCCGCGGGCATAGTTTTTCTAATGGCCGGGCCATTGTATCTGTGGATGCGTCACAAGCGCCGCGAAGCCGTTCTCTGGGCTTGCGCAATGCTACCTTTCGTCGCCGGCTGGACCGTCTGGACCCGCTTGCACCAGGTTCCCACCAGCGACCCCGCATTGATCTATTACACCGACTACCTGCGTTACGAGCTCTACTCGATTTCGTTGCACGACCTGCCTTTATTCGTTTGGAAAAATATCGATGGCTTGCTACTGGGGTTGGGATCCCTAGTGCTGCCTAACGTGGCCAGCTCGTTCGTTTTCAAAACGGTCGCGCAGGTCATCGCCATCGCGATGATTTCGGGAGTGGTTCGCATGATCCGTCGGGGCGCCATGGGTTCAGGAATGGTCCAGCTATATGCGCTTCTCGCAGCAGGCAGTTGCGCGCAATTAGTCGTATGGCACTTTCCTCCCAATGAACGTTTTGTGCTGCCCTTTCTGCCGCTGGCTCTGGCCGGACTAATGACGGAGATGGAACACCTGTCCTCGATGCTGCGCAAAGGATTACAGCATCGCGACGCCAGTCAGCGCGTGGTTGCGGCCGGTATGCTCTTGGCGGTTTCGTGCGTCCTGGTGGGCGCTGTGGGGCTCCAGATTTATGTAGGCCAAGTCCTCCTTCCCGAACAGGAGACGGCCCATCGCGTGGCGAATGCGGACCGTATCGCAAGCTATGACTGGATCCGGACGAAGCTACCGCCGGACGCAACGTTGCTAAGCAGCGAAGACGCCTTGCTCTACCTGAACACCGGCCGGCACGCCATACGCCGGACATTGCCTCCGCCCTATTGGTATCGCGAAGACCACGCGCGCATCATCGACTGGATGAGTAACTTTCGGACGTTCGGCCAGGAGCATGGATTGACGTACTTAGCCTTCACCGGCGTGGATTTCCGGCAAGGTATCACCGACGATGACCGCGATGCCATCGCAAAGGCCATTCGATCCAGCCCGGATCTTAGCCCGATGTATCAGACCGAAACCGCGACGGTCTACAGACTCCGTTAGACCGTTGAGCGTCGCCGGACCGCGGCATAGACCACTGCACCGGCCAGCACGATGATCAGACCCGGCCACGTGGTCGCGGGACGATAGGCGAACAGGATGACCAGAATGACGGCAGCGCCCAGAATATAAAGAGCGGGGGTCACAGGATAGCCCGGCACGCGATAGCTGCGCTCGACGTTGGGCATCTTGTGGCGCAAGCGAAACACCGCGGCGATAGTCAGGATGTAGAAAATCAGTGCGGCCGAGATCACGTAGTCGAGCAGATTCCCGTACAAGTTGCCGTACTGGCCCGTGGCCGTGTTGTAAGTCCGCGGCAGGACCAGCGCCGCGGCCCAGACACCCTGGACCCATAACGACCATCCCGGTACCTTGGCACGGTTCAGCGTCGCCGCTTGCGCGAAGAACAGCCGATCCTTCGCCATGGCATAGTACGCTCGCGCGCCAGCGAGTACCAGGCTGTTGACACAGCCGAAGGTCGAGATCATGATCGCGATCGCCATCAGTATGGCGCCATACGACGGAAAGATCCTTTCGAGCACCGCGGTAGCGACGCGATCCGAGGGCGCGTGCTGAATCGCTGGCATCGGCAGGACCAGCAGATAGATCACGTTGGCCAGAAGGTATAGCAGCACGACGAAAGTGCAGCCGATGACTAAGGCTTTCGGCAAGGTCTTCTTCGGATCGCGCACTTCGCCGGCGATGAATGTCACGTCATGCCACGCGTCAGCTGAAAACAGGGAGCCGGATTGCGCCACGCCGATCGCGATGATGAGTCCGAATACGGTTCCAGCGGCGACGCCCAGCGCCGGATCGAATGCGCCCAGGGCGAACGTCGACGTGAAGTTGGTATGGATCGCTTCCGCATTGCGGCCCAGGAACAGGCCGGCCAGGATCAAAGCGGCTATCGCCGACACCTTGGCAGTGGTGAAGACGTTCTGCACGATCTTGCCGTATTCCAGTCCGCGCGAGTTGGTCCACGTGAGAAGCACGATCACCGCGACACCCACTAGTTGCGCGGTGGAAAGCGAAAACGCATAGCCGGTGGAGATATGTATTGGTGGAATTAGATAGCTGTTTTCCGAAATGGAGGGCACGAGGACGGACAAGAATCGTGCGAAGGCCACCGCGACGGCCGCGATGGTCCCGGTCTGGATCACCGCGAACAGGGTCCAGCCGTAGAGGAATCCCCACAAGGGCGAGTACGCCTCGCGCAGGAATACATACACGCCGCCGGCTTGCGGAAGCATGGCGGCAAGTTCTCCATAGGACAGCGCCGCGAGAATCGTGAGTGCCGCTGTAACGCCCCAGGCCACCAGCAGCCAGCCTGGGCTGTTGATCAAGCGCGCCATGTCGGCTGACACGATGAAAATACCCGACCCGATCATCGTGCCAATCACGATCATGGTCGCATCGAACAGATTCAATCCGCGGACGAATCCGGTTTCAGTAGCGGTCTGACTCATGAAGTTAGGGCAATTGTAGCGGAATATTTTCCCTTGACGGACCTACTACAGAGTAGTAGACTCAGGTTTCTGGATAGTAGCGTCACATGACTAAACCGAAACTGACGAAACTCGAACTCCAAATTCTGGAAGCTCTTTGGGCCCAAGGAAAAGCATCTATCCGGGAGATCCAGGAAGCATTTCCCGAGCCTCGCCCCGCCTACACCACCGTTCAGACCACGGTATATCGGCTGGAAGCGAAGAAGGCCGTCCGCCGGATCCGGAAGATCAGTAATGCCCATATTTTCGAGGCAACGGTGGACCGGGATGTGGCACGCCACCGGCTCCTCGATGAGATTCTGAGCTTCTTCGGCGGGCGAGCGCAGCCCATGATGTCGCAGCTAGCCGAAGCTGGAAAGCTGACGCTGGATGACATTCGCGAAGCCGAGAAGATCATTCGCAAGGGGAGGAAGCCGTGACCAATCATTTGTGGCAGTCGACTGTGTTTGCAATCCTAGCGGCAATCCTGACGCTCGCTTTTCGCAAGAATCGGGC
>JAICXC010000199.1 GCA_025980665.1 Bryobacteraceae bacterium | reverse complement strand
TTTTGGTTGCTCGCAACTAATTGAAAAGATGAGCGTTCTATTTCTCATACGTTGAACTGTGTAAGAGAATGTGAAAATTTAGCCGTTCTGAGATCTCTCGCCACACTCGCATCTTACCAGCCCTGTAAACCACTGGAACCGTCCCAAGGAACCACGATTCCTCGTATTTTTTGGAACTCAGCACAACGGTTAGAACTTATACTCGAACCATAGAAGCTGACCTCAGTGAAGGAGAGCAAAGAGGTCCGATCGGGGAAGGAGGGAGCGATGAAATGGATTGGTGTCATGTCAGCCGTGTTGGCGGTGGTGTCATCTGCCACGCTCGCGCAGGCAGCCTGCCCTGTGCCGCCGGGAGCCGTCAAGATTGCTGTTCCTTCCGGGTTGCCGACCGCTTTGCGCCGCGCTTTGCCGGGCGACATCGCTTTGCCGGGCGAGCCGTTTGACTCGACCGACGTATACGTCAAGGGAAATAAACATCGCCGCTACATCTTCGTCTGGAATATCGGCACCTGGTGGATTGTGGCGATGGAGCACGGCGGCATAGCGCTCCGCGCCGCAATCTTTACTTATGACCTCGGCAAGAATGGCAAGGCTGCCCTCCTGATCGAAGAAAGCACTACATTCCCGGAGAGCGCGTGCGCGTCCGCGACCAAGCTGGTCGAAAAGCGATCGGACATGGGGAATAGAGTACTAGCACTAGAATGATTCAGCAAATTTGCTCATGCCACCATCAAGCGCGGGTAGTTGAGCAACTTTCGAGGGACGCCAGAAGGGAGCAAGACGGCGCATGGAGTTCAGACTGCGGAATGGTTACAATGCGCGCTATGAGACATCTTGCGACCTGTTTGGTTCTCATGTTTGGTCTATGCGTTTTTTTGGTCTTGCCCGCCTACGCGCAAAACAGAGCCGCATGCGAGTTACTCTCCAAAGCCGAGGCAGAAGCCATCCTTGGACTGACGCTCCAGGCGCCTAAGCCGTCCGCGCCCTTCCGCTCCCTTCTCGACCCGGATTTCACCTCGGGCACGCCTGAGCAGGGCTGCGAGTTTACCAACTTTGTGCCCAATCGGCCCAAGCCGCCCAAGGTTGTTAATGTCCGCCTCGAAGTCCGATACTCATCGACGCCCAACGCTCGCGCCGTAGACGACGCTAAAAAACAAGTAGACACGCGCACCTACGACCATCCTACGGATCTGCCCGGTCTGGGCGATGCGGCCTTCTGGATCGGACCGCCCAATAACGTGACGGTGTTTGTTTTCCTTGGAGGCACGACGCGATTGATGATCGGCCCAAGCCAGATCGGCCTGGAGCAAGAGAAGGCGCTGGCCGCGAAGGCGCTCGCGGCGCTGGGCAAGACCACCTTTACTTACGGAGCCCAGCCGACCGGACTGAACAAGCCGGTGCTGAGCAAACTGGGCCCCCATCCAAGCGGGATCGAACAACTGAAACACGCCCTCACCGCGAAGGCTGACACGGGAGACACGAAAGCGCAACTGGCGCTCGGGCGACTCTATCAATCCGGCTCCCTGGCCCCTGACGGAAGCCCGCAACATGACTATGCCGGCGCCGCCTACTGGTATCACCAGGCATCGGATCATGGTGAGGCTCAGGCGTCGTATGAACTCGCTATCCTTTACCACGATGGACTGGGCGTGCCGGCTGACGCTTCGCAGTCATTCCAGCTTCTGCAAAAGGCCGCTGAAGCCAATTATGTGCCGGCGATGCTGTTGCTATCCAACGCCTACGCTGATCAAAAAACTCCCACTAGCTTTCATCGCGCGACCTATTGGGCGACCAAGGCCACCGACGCGGGCGACCCCAAGGGGTGGCTGATTCTGGGATTCGAATACAACTCGGGACTGCTGGGCGGTAATCGGCCCTATTGGTATACAAGCGCCATGGAGGCGTTTCGGAAGGCCGCCGCCGGCGGCAATTGCCTCGCCATGATGGAGATCGGTGAGTTGTATTCGAATGGGAATGGTGTTCCCGCCGACAAGACCTTGGCTCAGAGTTGGCAAGAGAAGGCCCAATCATGCCAGGACGGCAATCTTGCATTGTTGCAACAGCAAATTTCCCAGTATCGGGCCAGAGCTGTCGCGGCGCGCGAACCCATGCTTGCCGCGATCCCCGTTATCCCGCAGTCCGCGCCCCCGGTAGCCAGGAACGGCCACAGGTCTCGCGCCTCGGCGGATTCCGACGTGCTGGCCAGTATCGCTGTTGCCGTCGCCGTCGTGGGCGCAATTACTGCGTTGATCCCCCCGTCTGCGAACGTTGGCCCACCAGTTGGATATGGCGGAATGTCTCTATGTGATTTTTCATCGTGTTTGGACGCTGGGGGCCATTCGGTAGGGAATGGCTGGGGCTTATTCTCGGGTAAGAAGTAGTTGGCTGGTGGTGTAACTCAGCTGTGATTCGGACGTACCCATCCTCCGTCCCGCAGGGCAGGGCGCTGCGGCGGTTCGCGCTCCTGGGCACGGGCTCCCTCGCCCCTTCTGGGATGACAAGTTCAATTGCCCCGGGACCGGAACGCGGAATCGTTCTGGAGCCGGGCAATGATGGTGGTCTTGTGACCAGCGAGGCAGCTCGAGTTGGTGCGGGCGGAGGGACTTGAACCCTCACGGACCTTGCGGTCCAACGGATTTTCATACCCGTCTACGGCTTTCGCCGCCGCCCGTCGCTTTCGCAATGGGGTTTGGGGTCTGGACTATCCCTTCACCGTGCCCGGATTTGGCTCCGGGTGTCAGGTGCTGCCCGTCTAGTCTCTACACCTTCCCGACCTTTCCGGCCGGGCTTGGCTCGGGATCGCCACGTTGCAGGGTTCCCCGAATTTGAGCAGTTCTGCATCGCCAGTTTCCCGGCGAGCACTCAAGTTTGCGCTTAAGTCCGATGCGTCTGCCGATTCCGCCACGCCCGCACAGTTTCAAACGTAACACGAAACAACGACTGACCCGATCGGACTTTTAAGTCCGCTGCCGATTTCGCCACTCGGCCACGAAGGCGATTGTAGCGCGTGGTCTGGCAGCATCCCAGCGACGCTCAGATAGGTAGAAAGCCGATCCGATTGCGCCACTCGTCCGCTTCTGAGGCCGCCCAAACAAGGAGAATCTCGTCAAGTGCCTCGCGCATGGCCATGCTTTGGGAAACGATGAGCAGGCCGGCACTTATGGTTTCGGGGATGAAGCGGCTAAAGTGCGCAGGCATCGTTTCTCGATCATGCGAAATCAGCAGCCTTCGTTCGCGCGCCGCCGCCGCAAGCACTTCCTGATCCGAGAGCCCGACGATATCTGCCGCCCTCGCGGTCAGGAAGTCCACAGAAGGCTCACGTCGAAGCAGACCCGCAATGATCTTCACTTGAAGTTTTCGTCCGCCAGAAATTTCGGCGGCATCAGGCGCGAGGCGTTGCGTGCTTCGCAGCTTCGAGCCTGGCGTAAAAAAGTGGGTTGGCTTCCCTCGCCCCTCGCGCCAGTTCTTCGAATCGGGCTTCGCCGCGCTTCAGATATTCATCGATTTCGGCCCGATGCGCGAGGTAGTAAGTGATCCCGCCGTAAGCCTGCGGCAACGACAGCGAAGGATAGGCCTGAACGATGCCCTCCGGCGACTCGCCCTGAAGGAATTGATAGACAACCGACTCGAGCGATACGCGACTGCCGGTGAAGTAATAACCGCCCGGCGTTGTTCGATGAATTCGTGGTCCACTGCCTCGATTAAATGCTCTTTCGCCCGTAGGGACTTTTGCAGGCGTCGCTGCATCTCCAAATCTACATTTCGCGCCGTTTCGGCTGGGGCGAACAGATTTACCCAATCCCGTCCGCAGGCGGGTGGGCGACCCGGCATTCTTCAAGACGACGCGGCATCGGGATTTGGATCGGGCTCAGCCGTGTGGCGGTGTTACGCGCTGGTCGTAACCGTCTGTTTGCTCTCCGAGTATTTCGGAGGTCGATCGTACTCGAAATGGCGCTTCAGTTTCAGCCAGTGCTTTTCCCAGGCGTGCCATGAGAGCAGGGCCAGCGCATACGATGACGCAATAAACAGAGCAACGAAAAGCGTGTTTCCCGCGATGTCCGAGCTCGTCCAGCGGATCAGTTGGGCTGACGGCGTGACAACGTCCATCGCGGTCCGGATCATTCCGTGAAACAGATACAGTCCATAGCTATATTTGCCGGAGAAGCGGAGAAAC